>NZ_JBVHYH010000030.1:31972-47955 GCF_055569135.1 Kitasatospora sp. NPDC029367 | reverse complement strand
GGAGCGCGGGCGGCGGGGGAGTGGTGGACTGGGCGCCGGGTCAGGGATGGCGCGAGGGGCTGGCCCCCGGCGCCCGGCCCTGCCGATCGGCGGGCCCGGGCGCCGGATCCGGTGATCGCTTTATGCCGATCGGCACATGTGCGGAGGGGGTCGGGGCGGCCAGTCTTGGAGTCACCGAGACGGCGGCCACCGGGGCCGCCGGAGAAGGGGGTCTCCACCGTGTTCCGCTTCGCCCGCACCGTCCGTACCGCCCGCACCGCCTCTACAGGCCGCACCGGCCGTGCCCGAGCCGCCCGCACCGCCGCGGCCGCCGTCGCGGGGCTCGCCCTCGTGGCGCTCACCGCACCGGCCCCGGCCGGTGCCGCCCCATCCACCGACTCCACCGCCACCGACTCCACCGCCACCGCCCGGGTCAGTGGATCCGGCCGGATCCACTACGCCCCCCGCCCCAACGACGAGATCCGGTTCACGGTCGACGCCGTGGCCGCCCCCGGCAGCCGCCCCCTCCCCGGCATTCCGCACGGTCTGCCCACCGACGCCCGGGGCACCGTCCACTTCTCCCACCGCGTGGTCGAGACCGGCGAGGTCCGCCAGGCCGACGCCGCGGTCGACTGCCTCGCCACCGGTGGCCCCGTCGCCACCCTGACGGCCGTGATCACCAAGTCCGACGCCCTGCCGGTCGGCCAGCGAATAGGCCTGAGCATCTACGACGCCCACGGCCACGGGCGGGACCGCCTCGGCTTCTCCTGGGGCGTGGGCAACACGGACGTGGACAGGGACGGCAATCCCTACCAGCCCGTCGTCGGCACCTGCATGGCGCTGGCCCCCTTCGCCCCCGTCACCAGCGGCGGCTTCACGGTCCACTCCGTCGAACTGCCCACCCCGTCCGCCCCCTGACCCAGCCCGAAACAGCTGCTGTGCCGGTAGCCACTGTCATGGGCCGCCGTCCGCGCCAGCGCGTACTGGAGCGGCACGGCGACAACCGCGACCGGCAGCACCACACAGAGCGCCAGCTGTCCCACACCGGACCGCAGCCCCTTCCGCCGCCCGGCCGCAAGAAGCTGCCGACCTCCCCAACACGCCGCCACGACCCCCAGGGCCAGGCCGGCCCAGGCCAGCGGCAGCACGTACCCGGGTGCGCCAGGGCTGTCCTGGCAGTGGCTCACCAACGCCCGTACGTCGTCGTCCGCGAAGAGCGTCGGCACACTGCACAGCCAGCCCGCGCCCGCCAGCACCAACGGGCCCCCGGCCCGGAACCACCAGGGCGCACCGTCTCCACCACGCCCCGACCGCACCAGCCGCACGCCCCCGCACCCGTCCACAACCACCCACACCTGTCCGCACCCCACGCGACCGATCCACCCGTCCCGTCCACGACGCCCGCCACCGACCGCCGGTTCCCCGGCCGAGCGGCGCCGAGCCGCCACGCCCACGGCCGATCGCTCGGAATGAGAGAACTGACTTGACGTCACATCGCGTCCCTTCAAGGCGGACACCACAGAACCCGCCCGCCCCACCGACCCCGGAGGACTCATGCCCATCGCCAAACGCACCGCCCTCGCCCTCGCCGGCCTGCTCCTCGCCGCCACACCCACGGCCGCCCTGGCCGACGGCACCGCGCCCCGAGGCGGCCCCGACAGAGCCGCGCTCAACGCCGCCATAGCCGCCCGACCAGGGGATCCCACCGCGGGTGCGCTCGCCCGGGTGACGGTCGACGGCCAGGCGTGGCGCGGTACCGCCGACGACCCGGTGAGCGGGCAGCCGGTCGCACCGAACGCCGCCTTCCGGATCGGCAGCATCAACAAGACCTTCGTGGCCGCCGTGGTGCTCCAACTCGCCGCCGAGCAGCGGATCGACCTGGACGGCACCGTCCAGCAGTACCTGCCCGGGGTCCTGCCCGACGGGACGGGCGGCAGCCCGGTCTACCGGCCGGTCACCGTCCGCCAACTCCTCGACCACACCAGCGGACTGCCGCAGGCCGTGGAGGGCCCGGCGGGCATCGAGGACGGCGACCGCGACGGGCTGATCGCCCAGCGCTTCGGGATCGAGACCTTCGACGAGGTCGTCCAGCGCACCCTGCGGCCCACCGACCGGCCCTGGCCCGTGCCGACCACGCCCGGCACCGAGCAGGAGTACAACAACTTCAACTACCGCCTGGCCGGCCTGCTCATCGAACGCGTGACGGGCCACTCGCTCCAGCAGGAGGTGACCACCCGCATCCTCGGCCCCCTCCACCTCCGGCGCACCGAACTGACCGGGGGCGCGCCGCAGATGCCCGAACCGCACCTGACCGGATACCTCGACAGCAACGCCGGCATCCCGACGGACGTCTCCGAGCAGGGTGGCAACTCCGAGTCGATGATCTCCACCCCGGCCGACCTGGACCGCTTCCTGCGCGCCCTGTTCGACGGCGAGCTCCTGCCACCGCAGCAGCTGCACGAGCTCTTCACCCTGCCGCGCGACGCCTCCGGGCAGTTGCTGCCCTACCACGGCACCGACGACTGCCGGTTGGGGCCGGACAAGGGCAAGGCCTGCTACAGCGCCGGGCTGCTGTCCCTCCCGTTACAGGACGGCACCGTGGTCTGGGGCAAGTCCGGGCACGACCTCGGCTACTCCGGCGGCTACTTCGCCACCGCTGACCTGCGCAAGCGCCTGGTCTACTCCGTCGGCTCCAGCGGCGGCACGCCGCCCCAGGCCCTGCGCCTGGCGGCCACCGTCTTCGGTCCCTTCGCCCGCTGACCCCACCGGCTCAGCGCCCGGCCGCGGCCTCGCGCCAGCGGCCGGGCGACTCCCCGGCGAGCCGCCGGAAGAAGGCGGCGAAGTTGGCGGCGTCATCGAAACCGACCCGCTCCGCGCACCGGGCCAGTGACAGGTCCGTGTGCGCCAGCAGCCGCTTGGCCTCCAGCAGGATGCGCTCGTCCAGGAAGCGCTTCGCCCCGAGCCCACTGGCCGCGCGGCTCGCCCTGGTCAAGGTCCGTACCGTGTAGCCGAGTTCACGGGCGTAGTCGGCGACGTGGTGCCACCGGGCGAAGCCCTCCTCGACCGCCGTACGGTACCGCCGGAAGACCTCCCGGTCGCCGTTCGCCGCCGACGGCCGAACTGACTCGGGTGGGGCGACCCGGAGCAGCAGCGCCGCCAGCAGGTGCCCGAGCAGGGCCCTGGAGAAGGGCTCCTCCCGGGCCACCGCCGCCGCATGCTCCCGCGCCTGGTGCTCGACCCCGACCAGCACCAACCCCCAGTCCTCCTCGTCCACTTGCCAGCAGGACGCCCCGAACGCGGCAACCCCGGCAAGCCCAGCCGACCCAGCCGACCCGGCCGCCCCGACCGCCCCGACCAGGACCTCCGGCTCGAACAGCACCAGCGGCCCGTCCACCCCGTCGACCTCCGCCCACCGGTGCACCACACCCGGGCGGATCCAGACCACGCTCCGCTCCCCCAGCGGGTGGTCGACGAAATCCGCCACCTGCCGACCGCTGCCCGAGCGCACCAGCGCCAGCACGTGGAAGTCCGGCCGCTGCGGCCGCTCCCGGCGCCGGGCCCGGTCCATCCGGCGCAACCGCTCGAAGCTCAACACCTCCACCCCGAACCCCGCCGACCCGGCCTCCGGGCTGTACCGCACCTGCCGGATCCCGGGAGCTTGTCCGTTTTCCACTGTCACCGCGCACCTTTCGACCGGGCCTCAGGCCCGCTCCCGACCGTAGCCTCCTGGGAGCACCCACTCAGAGGAGACCACCATGCTGCCGGAATCCACCAGCCGCCCCGCCCCTACCCAGCCCCCCGTCCACCCCCTCACCCCCGTCCCCGTCGACGGCGGCACCCTCCAGGTCCAGGTCCAGCACCAGGTCCGAGGCCAGCACCAGGCCCAACCCCAGGCCCAGCGCCAGGCCGAGGGTGGCCCCACCCTGGTCCTCGCCCACTACTGGGGCGGCTCGGCCCGTACCTGGGACGCGTTCGTCGGCCACTTGCCGTCTGGGCGCGGCACCGTGCGCTACGACCAGCGCGGCTGGGGCCGGTCCCGCGCGCTGCCCGGCCCGTACCACCTGGAGCAGCTCGCCGAGGACCTCCTCGCCGTCACCCGTCGGCTCGGCCTGGACCACTTCGTCCTGGTCGGCCACTCCATGGGCGGCAAGGTGTGCCAACTCGCCGCCGCGCGACGACCGGAGGGCCTGGCCGGGCTCGTCCTGGTCGCCCCCGCCCCGCCACGGCCGGCCCCCACCGCCACCCTCGACCACCGGCAGGCGCTCGCCCACGCCTACGACTCACCGCAGTCCGTGGGCCACGCCCTCGACCACGTCCTGACGGCCACCCCGCTGCCGCCGGGGGTCCGCGCCGCCGCCGTCCAGGACAGCATGGCCGCCGACCTCCCGGCCCGCGAGGAGTGGCCGCTGCACGGCCTCGCCGCCGACATCACCGCCGCCAGTGCCCGGATCCAGGTGCCAACCCTGGTCCTGACGGGCCGACACGACCGGGTCGAACCGGCGGACCTGCTCCGCACCCACCTGCTCCCCCACCTCCCGCACGCCCGCCTCACGGTCGTCCCCGGCGCCGGCCACCTGCTCCCGCTGGAAGCCCCCGCCTCCCTCGCCGACGCCGTCGAGTCCTTCACAGCAGGCCTCGCCGCCCCGGCCGACCTCCGGTGAGCCACGCCATGACACACCGCCGACCCGGCCACCGAAATCGCATTGGCGGTGCGCCGCCCCCACTGCCTATCGTCGGGGCATGACCACCCGAACCTTCCGCATCATGGTGCGCGGCGTCTTCGAGGGACTCAGTGACGAGCAGCGCGCCGAGCTCCTCGCCGCCGCCCCGGAGCACGACGTGCTGCACGCCGCCTTCACCCGCGAGGGCCACCTCAGCTACGACCTCACCGCACGCACCGCCTTCACCTTCCGCTTCCTGGACGAGGGCGAGGCCGAGGAGGACATCCTGGAGGCCACCGAGCGGGCCGAACAGGCCGCGCAGTCCTGGCTGACGGACCGTGGCTACGGCTTCAAGAACCTCCGTTCCCAGGCCGAGGACCTCTCCCAAGCGCCACTGGGCAAGCGCCGGCGGCGCTCCGCCGGCACCACCGGCTGACCGACCCCCTCCCCCTGCCACCTCCTTGACGGCTCCGCCCGTGCATATACTTGAGCAGTCAAGGAGGTGGCAATGACAAGCCCCGCGAACCCCGGCCCCGACCCCAACCCCAGCCCGAACCCGAGCCCCGACACCGCCCCCCGCCCCGACCCACTCGACACCGCACTACGCCTGGTCCGCGCCCAGACAGCCGTGGTCAAGCGCTTCGACGCGAGCCTCAGCGGCCTGCACGGCGTGAGCCTGTCCGACTTCACCCTGCTGCTGCACCTCGCCCAGGCCCCCGGTGGCCGGATGCGCCGGGTCGACCTCGCCGAGGCCCTCGGCCTCACCGCCTCCGGCGTCACCCGCGGCCTCGCCCCGCTGGAGCGGATCGGCCTGGTGACCCGCGAGGCCGCCGCCCGCGACGCCCGGGTCGCGTACGCCGCCCTCACGCCGACCGGCCGCGAGCGGCTCGCCGAGATGCTGTACACCGCCCGCCAGGTCGCCACCGAGCACTTCGCCCCCGAGCAGTGGAGCGGCGAGGACCTCACCCAGCTCTCCGCCCTGCTCACCCGCCTCGGCGGCACCGCCCCCGAACACCGCCACCTCCCGAAGCCCTAGGCTGGGCCAGGACCATCGGCACCACCAGGACTACCGGCACCACCAGCCTCACCCGCACCACGACGAACCCCCGCGAAGGGCAGCAGCACCATGACCAGCACTCCCGACCCGACGCCCGGCGCGGCGCCGCGCCGGGAGCCCGCCCTCGCCGAGGCCCAACGCGCCCACTGGCAGCAGACCTACCGCTCCCACCCCGGGATGTACGGCGAGCAGCCGTCCGCCCCCGCCCGGTACGCCGCCCGGGCCTTCGCCGCCGCCGGCGCCCGCGAGGTGCTCGAACTGGGCGCCGGCCACGGCCGCGACGCCCTCCACTTCGCCCGTACCGGCTTCTCCGTCCTGGCCACCGATTTCAGCCCGACCGGCCTGGGCCAACTGCGCACCACCGCCGCCGCGCAGGGCCTGGCCGAGCGGGTCCGCACCACGGTGCACGACGTCCGCGCCCCGCTGCCCCTCCCCGACGCCTCCGTCGACGCGGTCTTCGCCCACATGCTGCTCTGCATGGCACTCAGCACACCCGAGGTCGAGGCCCTGGTCACCGAGGTCCGCCGGGTCCTGCGCCCGGGCGGCACCTTCGTCTACACCGTCCGTCACACCGGCGACGCCCACTACGGCGCCGGCACCGGCCACGGGGACGACATCTGGGAACACGGCGGCTTCGCCGTCCACTTCTTCCCCCGCGAGCTGGTGGACCGGCTCGCCGAGGGCTGGCACCTCGCCGACGTCCACGCCTTCGAGGAGGGCGACCTGCCCCGCCGCCTCTGGCGCATCACCCAGGAGATCCCCCGATGACCACCCCCGACGACGCCGTCCGCAACGCCGCCGCCCCCGCGAACGCCGCCCCCGACCTCACCGTCGACGGCACCGGCCTGCTCTGCGTCCAACTCCTGCTCCGCCTGCGCAAGCAGATCGCCCATCTCCCGGCCGGCGCCGTGGTCCACATCCTGACGACCGATCCGGCCGCCCCGCTCGACCTGCCCGCCTGGTGCCACCTGACCGGCCATGAGTACCTCGGCCCGGTCCCCTCCCCGGCGCCGGACCACGACGTGTACGCCCTGCGCCTCACCTCCGCCCCCGTCCCGACCCGCCCCGACCGCCCGTGGCACCCCGCCCCGACCACCTCGAACGCGCCGGACACCCCGGACACCCCGGACACCCCGGGCAACACCGAGGGCACCCCCGACGCCACTTCGCAGGCCACCCCCGACGACACGACCGCCACGCACTGAGCCCCCGGCCGGGCCCGCCCCCACCGGAGCCCGGCCGAGGCCGAGCGGAAATCCCCGCGCGCCGGCCCCCTCCCCGGGTGAAGACTGCCCCCATGCCCACCGCAGCCCCCACCCCGGACGGTCCGCGCGCCAACCGCCTCCTCGGCCACCCGCCCGAGGCCCGCCTCCTGCTGCTCAACTGCGACGACCTCGGCCTGGACGAGTCCGTCAACCTCGCCGTGGTCGAGGCGGTCCGGCAGGGCATCGCCGCCTCCGCCAGCCTAATGACCCCCTGTCACGCCGCCCCGCACGCACTCCGCCTGCTGCGCCGCCACCCGGAGATCCCCTTCGGCGTCCACCTCACCCTGGTCTGCGAGGCCCCGCACCTGCGCTGGGGCCCGCTCACCGCCCGCGACCGGGTGCCCTCCCTCCTCGACCCGGACGGCGAGTTCCACGCCCCCACCCCGGCCGGCCGGGCCGCACTCGCCGCGAACGCCCGGATCGACGACGTCGAGCGCGAGTTCCGCGCCCAGATCGACGCCGTCGAGGCGAGCGGCCTCAGCCCGACCCACCTGGACTTCCACTGCCTGGCCGACGGCGGCCGCGAGGACATCCTCGACCTCACCCTCGACCTCGGCGCCGAGTACGACCTGGCGGTGCGGGTCTGGCTGCCGCCCGCCCTGGACCGGCTACGCGAGCGCGGGCTGCCGGTGGTCGACCACGGCTTCCTCGACAGCTTCGCCGTGCCGCCGGAGGACAAACCCGCCCACTACGCCCGCCTGTTCGCGGCCCTCCCACCGGGCCTGACCGAGTGGGCCGTCCACCCGAGCCTCGCCACCGGCCCGCACCCCCACCTCCCGACCACCGTCAGCGCCACTGCCACCGACCCCGCCACCGCCACCGCCACCGACCCCGCCGACGACGGCTGGCGCGTCCGCCGCAGCGACTACGACTTCCTGGTCTCCCCCGAGGCCCACCGCCTGCTCGCCGAGCACGCGGTCACCGTGCTCGGCTACGACGCCCTGCGGGAGGCCTGGCGGGCCGCCCGTGGCCGGGTCACGCCACGCGCCCCGGTCGGACCGGTGTGCCACGATGAGGAGAAAACGTAACGACCCGGCCCCACAGGGAGGTTGACCACCATGGACTCGATCCTCAGCTGCCACTGGCACGACCAGGACGGCGCGTGGGAACTGACCGTCCGTCGCAACGGACCGGCGTGGGAGCTGTTCGCGGCCGCGCCGTTCGGTTCGGAGTCACTCCCCTTCGCCGACCCGGACGAGGTCCGCCGGCTCGCCCAGACCCTCCTCGACCTGCCCGCCGAGCCCGAGCCGTACGAGTTCGAATGGATGCTCTCCCGGACGGACTTCGCCGACACCGAGCGGGAACGCACCCTCTTCGCGACCCTCGCCGTCGGCCTGGACCCCGACGACGACCACCGCCCCTACCTCGCCTACCAGTCCTCCCACCACCTGCGCGGGTTCGCGGCGCTCGGCCTGGAGGTGATCTGCGAGGACCCTCCGGTCGACCACCTCCGCGCCCAGGCCCACGCCTTCCTCACCAACTGCCCGGCCCCGCCTCCCCTCCAGCCGTAACCTCCGCCGCCCGCGCAACCTGCACAGCCTGCACGGCCCGTACCGCCCAGTCCAGCACCTCACCCGAACTCTCCGGCGCCACCCACCCGTTGACGACCGCCAGCAGCTCCAGGTACCGCTCCCGCCGGGGGTCCGCCATCGCCCGCAGTCGCTCCACCAGCCGATCCACCAACCGCTCCACCGGCGGATCCACCGGCCGGGCCCGCAGCTGATCCCCCGCGCCCGCCGTGCCCACCAGGCCCGCGTACCGCTCCAGCAGGACCGCGACCGCCCGCGCGGCCTCCGCCGATCCCGGCTCCACTCCCGCCGCCACCGCCGGCCCGACCGTCTCCCGCACCAGCACGGCCAGCCCGGGCCGGGGCGGCGCCCCGGGCGCGGCCTCCGCCTCCTCGTCCTCCGCCAGTGTGCGCAACAGCTCCCGGAACCCGTCGTCCCCGGCCAGCAGCGCCAACTCCACCCAGGCCTCGACCTGTTCGTCCGAGGGCTGCTCCGGCAGCCGAGGCGTCAGCGACATGGCCACCCCACCCCAGCGCCCCTCCGCGCCGGACACCGCAGCCGCGCCGGACCCGGCGCCCGCTCCGGACGCCGCACCCCCTCCGGACACCGCAGCCGCGCCGGACACCGCAGCCGCGCCGAACACCGCGGCCAGGAACTCCCCGACCAGGCGCCCCCGTTCGTCCTCCGTCAATCGGGCCAGCCGGTGCACGAGCGTCAACTCCTCCGTGGTCGCCCCGCGCGCGGCCACCGTCCGCAGCACCGCCTGCCGCAGCCGCAGCACCCGGATCCGGACGTCCAGCGCCGCGGCGTGCGCCGCCGCGACCTCGGACAGCGCGCGCTCCCGGCCCAGCACCTGCCGGATCTCCGGCAGGCCGAGCCCGAGCTCGCGCAGGGTGCGCACCAGATCCAGGCGGGCGACGGCGTCCGCGCCGTACCGCCGGTGGCCGGCCGGGGTGCGGTCGGCCGGCGACACGATCCCCTGGTCCGAGTAGAACCGGACGGTCTTCACCGTCAGCCCGGTCCGCCGGGCCAGTTCACCGATCGTCAGAGCCGGGTGTACCGGCCGGAGCGCGTCGCCGTTCATGGCCACCACCCTGCCGCCTCCCCTTACGGGAGGTGCAAGCAGAGGTGCACCCAGCCCCGGAGCCGCACCAGAGCTACACCCAGCCGCTCAGGCCGTCCGCCGCAGCAGCGCCAGGTACATCGCGTCCGTCCCGTGCAGGTGCGGCCACAGCTGCACATCCGGCCCGTCGCCGAGCGCCGGAACGCCGGGCAGCAGCGGCCGGGCGTCGATCCACTCGACCCGGCCGCCCTGCTCACGCAGCACGTCGTCGACCACCGCCCGGGTCTCCGCGAGGTGCGGCGAGCAGGTCGCGTAGCCGACCACGCCGCCGATCCGGGTGGCGTCGATCGCCGAGCGCAGCAGGTCCCGCTGGAGCGGGCCGAAGGCCGCGACATCGGCCGGCCGGCGCCGCCAACGCGCCTCCGGGCGGCGCCGCAGCGCGCCCAGGCCGGAGCAGGGGACGTCGACCAGCACCCGGTCGAAGCCGCCGGAGCGCCAGGCCGGGCGCGTCCCGTCGGCCGCGATCACCGTGTACGGGCCGGGGTTGCCCTCCAGCGCCCGCGCCACCAGCCGGGCCCGGTGCGGCTGCTTCTCGCTGGCGACCAGCCCCGCGCCCCGTTCCGCGGCCAGGGCGCCGAGCAGGGCGGCCTTGCCGCCCGGTCCGGCGCAGCCGTCCAGCCAGAGCCGGTCCGGGCCGTCCAGCGGCGCGCTCGCGAGCGCCAGGGCGACCAGCTGGCTGCCCTCGTCCTGCACGCCGGCCCGGTTCTCCCGGACGGCGGTCAGCGCACCGGGGTCGCCGCCCTCGGCGAGCCGCAGCGCGAACGGGGACCAGCGCCCGGGCTCGGCCTCGGGCAGCACCTCGGCCAGCTCGCCGACGGTGGCCCGGCCGGGCCGGGCGACCAGGGTGACCTCGGGCCGGGCGTTGTCGGCCCGCAGCAGTTCCTCGATCGCGGTGCGCCCGGAGGCGTCCGGCTGCCAGCGGCCGAGCGAGTCCCAGAGCGCGGAGACCACCCAGCGCGGGTGCGAGTGCACGACCGCCAGGTGGTCCTCGGCGTCCTTGTCGTACGGCGGGGCGACCCGTTCGATCCAAGCGTCCAGGTCGTGGGCGCTGATCCGGCGCAGCACGGCGTTGACGAACTTGGCCTTGCCGTCGCCGAGCACCACCCGGGCCAGCTCGACGGTCGCCGAGACGGCCGCGTGGCTGGGGATGCGGGTGGTGAGCAGCTGGTGGGCGCCGAGCGAGAGCACGTCCAGCACCGGCGGGTCGACCTTGCTCAGCGGCCGGTCGATGCAGGCGGCGATGACCGCGTCGTAGGTGCCCTGGAGCCGCAGGGTGCCGTAGACGAGTTCGGTGGCGAGGGCGGCGTCGCGCCGGTCCATGCCCTTCTGCTCGGCCTCGCGGAGCAGGGAGGGCAGGATCAGGTTGGCGTACGCGTCGCGCTCGTCGACGGCGCGCAGCGCCCGGAACGCGACGATCCGGGCCGGGTCCTTCTTGGGCCGCCGGTGCGGACGAGGGGCGCGCTTGGCGCCGGCGGGAGTGTTCTGGGGCGTGCTCACAGATACCTCAAAGTGCTGCGGTGGTTATTTCGGTACGGATCGTACGGAACAGAACGAACAGTAACGCCAAAACGAACAGTAGCGCCGGAGCGCAGGCTCAGCCTCCGAACCGCTCCCCGGCCTCCAGCCGGGCCCCGCGCGCCCAGTCGGCGGCCCGCATCTCCTTCTTCCCCTGCGGACGCACCTCCGCCAGCTCCAGGTCGTGCGAGCCGGTGCCGACCCGCACGCTGTTCTTGCCGACCATCGCGACCTCGCCCGGGGCCAGCTCGGCCGACTCCGGCAGCAGCTTGACCGGCCCGGTGACCTTGAGCCGCTCGCCCCGGAACTCCGTCCACGCGCCCGGCGCGGGCGCGCAGCCGCGCACCACCCGGTCGATCCGCAGCGCGGGGTGGTTCCAGTCGATCCGGGCGTCCTCGACGGTGATCTTCGGCGCGAGGGTGACGCCCTCGGCGGGCTGCGGCACGGCGTGCAGCGAGCCGTCCTCGATGCCGTCCATGGTGGCCACCAGCAGCCGGGCGCCGGAGACCGAGAGCCTGGTGAGCAGTTCGCCGCTGGTGTCGCTCGGGCGGATCTCCTCGGTGATCACCCCGTAGACCGGGCCGGAGTCCAGGCCCTGCTCGATCAGGAAGGTGGAGGCGCCGGTCACCTCGTCACCGGCCAGCACCGAGTGCTGGACGGGGGCCGCGCCGCGCCAGGCGGGCAGCAGCGAGAAGTGCAGGTTGACCCAGCCGTGCTTCGGGATCTCCAGCGTGCCGGGGCGCAGCAGCGCGCCGTAGGCGACCACCGGGCAGCAGTCGGGGGCGAGTTCGGTGAGCCGGGCGACGAAGTCCGGGTCGCTGGGCTTCGCCGGCTTGAGGACCTCGATCCCGGCCTCCTCGGCGCGCTGGGCGACGGGGCTGGCGACCAGCTTGCGCCCGCGCCCGGCGGGGGCGTCGGGGCGGGTGACCACCGCGACGACCTCGTGCCGGTCGGAGGCGATCAGCGCGTCGAGGGCGGGAACGGCGACCTCGGGGGTGCCGGCGAAGACGAGACGCATCAAGTGCCTTTCTGCATACGGGAATCGAGGAACGAACTCAGCGCGCGGAGCCGAAGGTGCTGTGCGGCGAGACCTTGACGACGGGCGCCGGCCCGGTGCCCCAGTCGGCCTCCCGGACGGCCTTCAACGCGGCCTTGCGCTGCTCCCGGTCGAGCCGGTCGATGAAGATGATGCCGTCCAGGTGGTCGGTCTCGTGCTGGATGCACCGGGCGAGCAGCTGGGTGCCCTCCAGCGTGACCGGATCCCCGTACATGTTGAAGCCCTTGGCCACCACGCCGTACGCGCGCTTGGTGTCGAAGCGCAGTCCGGGCAGCGAGAGGCAGCCCTCCGGGCCCTCCTGCTCGTCCTCGCTGAGCGAGAGGTCCGGGTTGATCAGGTGCCCGGTCACGCCGTCCACGTGGTACGTGAACACCCGCAGCGAGACGCCGAGTTGGGGCGCGGCGAGGCCGGCGCCGGGGGCGTCGAGCATGGTGTCGGTGAGGTCGGCGACCAGCTTGCGCAGTTCCTTGTCGAAGGTGGTCACCGGCTGGGCGGTGGCCCGCAGGACGGGGTCTCCGAAGAGACGGATCGGCTGGATCGCCACG
This sequence comes from Kitasatospora sp. NPDC029367, assembly GCF_055569135.1. Lineage (NCBI taxonomy): Bacteria > Bacillati > Actinomycetota > Actinomycetes > Kitasatosporales > Streptomycetaceae > Kitasatospora > Kitasatospora sp. NPDC029367. Next base: position 35,245 of record NZ_JBVHYH010000030.1, on the reverse strand, counting down.
GGGTACGGGCTCCTGTCCGGGCTGGGCTCGGGCTTCGGTCAACGGCTGCTTCCCGCCAAGTCTATGCAACCCGCCCGGGCACTCCGACGGCCCGTCCTCGGACGCCCGCACCGGCGTCTGGCATATCCCGAGTCGCCGAGCCGCGTTACCCCGGCCCCCGCTTCGGCGTTGGTCAAGAGAGATTGACCAGGGCCGGGCGCACGGGACACCGCGCCCCGGCCGAGCTGAACCGTACGGAAGGTGGCACGTAGGCCATGGCTGAGCAGATCAACCACGACGCCCGGGCACGGGCGAGCCTGCACCTGCTGGTGCGGGACATCGAGCGGGTGAGGCGCCAGGTCGACGCGCTGCGGACGCTCACCGCCCAGCTGGGCAACGTCTACCGACCGCGCCGTCCGAGCACCTCGGCCGGCTTCGTGGTGTACGGGCGGGCGCCGGCGCCGACCGTGCGCCTGGCGCAGGAGCTGCGGGAGAGCGTGGAGACCCTGGTGGCGGCGGCGGTCGAGTTCGACCGGGCGCTGGGCTTCTCCTGGGACTCGGTGGGCTCCGCCCTCGGGGTCACCAAGCAGGCGGTCCACCGCCGCTACGGGATGCGCCGCCCGACCAGCGAACTCCTCGCCGCCAGCGGCGCCGTCCCCGGCCCCACCCGCCCGGACCGCTCCGAGGAGCTGCCCGTCCCCACCGAGCGCAGCGGCGGCCTGGCCGCCACCGTCCCGGCGGCCCGCCAGGGCGGCCTGGACCGCTCCAGCCTGGAGCGCAACTCCCTCGACCGCACCCCGATCGAGCGCACCCCCATCGACCGCACCCCCGTCGGCTCGCCCGTCGACCGGACGCCGCTCGACCGCACCCCCATCGACCGGACGCCGCTCGACCGGACCCCCGTCGACCGCGACCGCACGCCCGCCGAGCGCCCGCCGACCGGCATCCCCCTCCGCGGCTGACCACCCGCGCCGACGACGGGGCCGCCCCGGGGCGGGGTGGCCCACTCACCCCGCCCCCGCAGGCCCGTCACCCCCGCAGGTCCATCACCCCTGCAGGCCCGCCGCCCACCGCTACCCGATGTCCGTCGGATCCACCCGCACCCGCACCGGCTCCGCCGTCCGCAGCGCGATCCGCGCGATCTGCGCCGCCTTGAGCGCCGCCGCCAGCGCGGCCCCCTGCCCGGGCGCCACCCGCAGCAGCGCCCGCTCCTGCTCCTCCCCGCGCAGCGCGGGCACCGCCACCGGCCCGAGCACGTCCGCGCCCTCCGGCAGCCGGATCAGGTTCAGCAGGTCGGCGACGGCCGCAGGGCTCCCGCTCACCGACGCCATCCGCGACACCGGCGGGAAGTGCAGCTGCGCCCGTTCGTCCCGTTCCTGCCCGGCGTGCCCCAGCGGGTCCCAGCGGACCAGGGCCTGCACCGGCCGGGCCGAGGGCTCGGCGACCACGACGACCGTCCCGCCCTCCCCGGCGGGCCGGGCCAGGGCGGCGGCGGCCAGCCAGAGCCGCAGGGTCTCCTCCCCCGCCCGCAGGTCGGGCCGGCCGAGCAGGGCCCAGCCGTCCAGCAGCAGCACCGCCCCGTACCCGGGGCCGCCCTCGACCACCGGCTCCGCGCCCGGGGTGGAGATCACCAGCGAGGCCTCGTCCGGCACGGTGTCCAGCACCGCGTCCCGTCCCGAGGTCCGGACCGGGATCCGCGGGAACGCCTTGCCCAGCTCCTCCGCGGTGCGCCGGGCGCCGACCACCTGGGCCCGCAGCCGGAAGGAGCCGCACTCGGGGCAGTGCCAGTCGTTCTCCGCCTCCCCGCACCAGCCGCAGCTGAGCGAGGCGTCGGCCGAGGGCGCCTCCAGCGGCCCCTCGCAGCGCCGGCAGCGGGCGGGGGTTCGGCAGCGGCCGCAGGAGAGCCGGGGCACGTAGCCGCGCCGGGGCACCTGGATGAGCACCGGGTGCCCGGCCGCCAGCGACTCCCGGGCGGCCTCCCAGGCGACCGAGGGCAGCCGGGCGGCCTGGGCGGCGGCGTCCCGGTGCTGGTCCTGGTCGGTGACGGTCCGCACCCGGGGGGCGACCTGCCGCACCGTCTCCCGGTCGGCGACCAGCGGCCGGGCCCAGCCGGTGGCGACCAGCTGGGCGCCCTCCACGGTCACCGCGTGCCCGCCGAGCAGCACGGCCGCGCCCTCCTCGGCGGCGCGCAGCAGCGCCACCTCGCGCACGTGCGGGTGGGGGGCGCGCGGGTCGCTGTGGCTGCCGTCCCCGTCGGACCAGACCACCACCAGCCCGAGGTCGCGGACCGGCGCGAACATGGTGGCCCTGGTCCCGATCGCGGCGTGCACCGAGCCGCGGCTGACCGCGAGCCAGCGCCGGTAGCGTTCGCGCGGGCCGAGGTCGGCCTCCAGCGCCATGTGCCGCCCGGGCCCGAGCAGCTCGGTCAGCGCCCGGTCGACCCGGGCGACCGACCGGCGGTCCGGCAGTACGACCAGGGCCCCGCGCCCGCCGGCCAGCGTCGCCGCGACCGCCCGGGCGATCTCGTACGGCCAGCCGGGCCCCGGGAGCGCCGCCCACACCGCCCGCGGCGAGCCGCCGCCGGCCAGCGCGGTGAGGAAGTCCGGCCCGGCCGGGTAGCGCTGCCAGCCCCCGGGCGCCGGGGCCTGGGGGCGCGGCAGCGGCGCCGGGGAGGGCTCGGCCTCGGCCTTGGCGTGCCGAGGGGGCACGGCGAGCTGGAGCACGTCGGCCAGCGTCCCGGCGTACCGGTCGGCGACGGTGCGGCAGAGCCGCAGCAGCTGCGGGCTGAGCACCGGTTCGGGCGAGAGCACCTGGGCGAGCGGGGCGAGCGGACCGGCGAAATCGCTCTTCTCCAGTCGGGCGACGATGAACCCGTCGTGCAGTTCCCCCCCCTCGCGCTGCCCTTTGACCACCCTTGCCCCGAAACGCACCCGGACCCGGACGCCCGGCTGGGCCTCCTCGGCCATCGCGGCGGGCACCTCGTAGTCGAAGAGCTTGTCGATGGTGAGCACGCCCTTGTCCACCACGACCCGGGCCACCGGCAGGTGCTCGGCCCGCTTGGCCCCGCGCCACGACCGGGGCTTGGCCCGCTTGACCGTCTCCCGGATGAACGCCAGCTGCTCCGGCTCGGCGCCCCCGTTCTCCCCTGTGCTGCTCATCGCTCCCAAGTACTACCAGGTCACACCGACAGGACGCACAAAGCGCAGCGGGGGGGGGGGGGGGGGGGGGGGGGGGGGGGGGGGGGGGGGGGGGGGGGGGGGGGGGGGGGGGGGGGGGGGGGGGGGGGGGTGCGGG
>NZ_JBVHYH010000030.1:0-31962 GCF_055569135.1 Kitasatospora sp. NPDC029367 | reverse complement strand
CTTTTCTTTTTCCCCCCCCCTAGCGTTCGCCCGGGCCACCAAGACAGACAAAAAAGGGCCCGGCTCCCCCCCCCCCCGGGGGGGTGGTCCCCCCCGCTCGGCAGAGCCGGGACGTCAGTCCTGGACGGCAGCCTTGAGCTGCTCCACGCGGTCGGTGCGCTCCCAGGTGAAGTCCGGCAGCTCACGGCCGAAGTGGCCGTACGCGGCGGTCTGGGAGTAGATCGGCCGCAGCAGGTCCAGGTCGCGGATGATCGCGGCCGGGCGCAGGTCGAAGACCTCGGAGACGGCCTTCTGGATGCTGAGGACCGGGACGGTCTCGGTGCCGAAGGTCTCCACGAACAGGCCGACCGGCTCGGCCTTGCCGATCGCGTACGCGACCTGCACCTCGGCGCGGCGGGCGAGGCCGGCGGCGACGATGTTCTTCGCCACCCAGCGCATCGCGTACGCGGCCGAGCGGTCCACCTTGGACGGGTCCTTGCCCGAGAAGGCGCCGCCACCGTGGCGGGCCATGCCGCCGTAGGTGTCGATGATGATCTTGCGGCCGGTGAGGCCGGCGTCGCCCATCGGGCCGCCGATCTCGAAGCGGCCGGTCGGGTTGACCAGCAGGCGGTAGCCGTCGGTGGTCAGCTTGATGCCCTGGTCGGCCAGCGCCTTGAGCTCCGGCTCCACGACGAACTCGCGGATGTCCGGGGTGAGCAGCGACTCCAGGTCGATGTCACTGGCGTGCTGGGTCGAGACGACCACGGTGTCCAGGCGGACGGCCTTGTCGCCGTCGTACTCGATGGTGACCTGGGTCTTGCCGTCGGGGCGCAGGTACGGGATGGTCCCGTTCTTGCGCACCTCGGTGAGGCGCCGGGAAAGGCGGTGCGCCAGGGTGATCGGCAGCGGCATCAGCTCGGGCGTCTCGTCGGACGCGTAGCCGAACATCAGGCCCTGGTCGCCGGCCCCCTGCTTGTCCAGGTCGTCCTCGTCGCCCTCGACCCGGGCCTCGTACGCGGTGTCGACACCCTGCGCGATGTCGGGCGACTGGGCACCGATGGACACCGACACGCCGCAGGAGGCGCCGTCGAAGCCCTTCTTGGAGCTGTCGTAGCCGATCTCCAGGATCTTGTCCCGGACGAGCTGGGCGATCGGAGCGTACGCCTTGGTGGTCACCTCGCCGGCCACGTGCACCTGGCCGGTCGTGATGAGCGTCTCCACGGCGACCCGGGAGGTCGGGTCCTCCCGCAGGAGAGCGTCAAGGATGGTGTCGCTGATCTGGTCAGCGATCTTGTCGGGGTGTCCCTCGGTCACGGACTCCGAGGTGAACAGGCGGCGAGACACAGCGCTCCCTGGGGTTGCAGCGGCTGCTGACTGAAGGCCCCCGGCGAACCGGGGACATCCGGAAAGACTTGATTCCTGGAGTCTAACCAACTGCTTCCGCCGAACGTCACCCGCTTCCGGAAATCAAGAACGTTCTCAAGCCGGAATCCGTCGGGAATCGAGCGGGAATCGATCAGTTCCGACCCGATTCCAGCCGCTTTGCCACCAGGTCCCAGACCACGTCCGCGAGCACCTCCTTGGGGCCCACCGGTACGGGGGTCTCAGTGCCGTCCGCGCCCAGTACCACGGCCTCGTTGACGTCCTGCCCGAAGGCCTTGCCGTCGCCCACCTCGTTGACGACCAGCAGGTCGCAGCCCTTCCGGGCGAGCTTGGCGCGGCCGTTGGCGAGCACGTCGTCGGTCTCCGCCGCGAAACCCACCACCAGTTGACCCGAACGGGGTCGGTGCGCCGACAGCTCGGCCAGCACGTCGGGGTTGCGGACCAGCGCGACCGGCGCCGGCTCGACCCCCTCGACCTTCTTGATCTTGCCGGTGGCGTACTCGGCGGGCCGGAAGTCCGCCACCGCCGCGGCCATCACCACCGCGTCCGCGTCCGCGGCCGCCGCCAGCGCCGCCTCACGCAGCTCCAGCGCGGTCGAGACGTGCACCACGTCCACCCCGGCCGGGTCGGGCAGCTCGGCGTTGGCCGAGACGAGGGTCACCCTCGCCCCGCGGGCCGCGGCGGTCACGGCGAGCGCGTAGCCCTGCTTGCCGGAGGAACGGTTGCCGAGGTAGCGCACCGGGTCCAGCGGCTCCCGGGTGCCGCCGGCCGAGACCACCAGGTGCCGGCCGGCCAGGTCGGTCGGGACCGCCCCGCCGCGGCGCAGCACGGCCCGGCAGGCCTCGAAGATCGCGCCGGGCTCGGGCAGCCGCCCCTTGCCGGTGTCCTTGCCGGTCAGCCGCCCGACGGCGGGCTCCAGCACGATCACCCCGCGGCGGCGCAGGGTGGCGACGTTCTCCCGGGTGGCCGGGTGCTCCCACATCTCGGTGTGCATCGCGGGCGCCACCACGACCGGGCAGCGGGCGGTGAGCAGGGTGTTGGTGAGCAGGTCGTCGGCGAGCCCGTGGGCGGCCTTGGCGATCAGGTCGGCGGTGGCGGGGGCGACCACCACCAGGTCGGCCTGCTGGCCGATCCGGACGTGCGGCACCTCGTGCACGCGCTCCCAGGTCTCGGTGGCGGCCGGGCGGCCGGAGAGCGCGGCCCAGGTGGCCTCGCCGACGAAGTGCAGCGCCGCCGCGGTGGGCACCACGGTGACCTGGTGGCCGGACTCGGTGAACCGGCGCAGCAGCTCGCACGCCTTGTAGGCGGCGATCCCGCCGCTGACACCGAGGACCACGCGGGGGGCGTCCGCACTCGCGCTCATCTACCGGCCTTTCTCCGCATGTCCGCATCGGGCACCCGACAGCTCGGGAACCCGCTCACCCTACGACCCCTCGACGATCACCCGCACCGTGCCCCACCCCCGACCAGAAGACGGCCAGCGGAAACGCCGGAGGGCCCGGCGGAAGGATTCCGCCCGGCCCTCCGGGGAAGTTGCGGGGCTGCCTCAGACGGCGCCCTCGACCGCCTCGGCGGTCAGCATGCCGGCGTTGATCTCGCGGAGCGCGATCGACAGCGGCTTCTCGTGCACGTGGGTGTCGACCAGCGGGCCGACGTACTCCAGCAGGCCCTCGCCGAGCTGGGAGTAGTAAGCGTTGATCTGGCGCGCGCGCTTGGCGGCGTAGATCACGAGGCTGTACTTCGAGTCGGTGGCCTCAAGCAGCTCGTCGATCGGCGGGTTGATGATGCCCTCGGGCGCGGTCATGGAAGAGGACACGCGAAAACCTTCCGAAAGGGTGGAAAAGACTGACAGGTCAGGCTACACCGAGCAAGGCTAGCAGTTCGGCCGCTACCTGCTCGACGGAGGTGTTGACAAGGGTCGTGTCGAACTCGGCCTCGGCCGCGAGCTCGACCTTGGCCGCCTCCAGCCGCCGATCGATCACGTCCTGCGGCTCGGTGCCCCGGCCGGTCAGCCGACGGACCAGCTCGTCCCAGCTCGGCGGAGCCAGGAAGACCAGCTGGGCGTCCGGCATCGACTCGCGCACCTGGCGGGCGCCCTGGAGGTCGATCTCCAGCAGGACGGGCTCACCGCGCTCCAGCTTCTCCAGCACCGCCGCGCGCGGGGTGCCGTAACGGTTCCCCGCGAACTCGGCCCACTCCAGCAGCTCGCCGTTGGCGATCAGCTTGTCGAACTCGTCGTTGTCGACGAAGTGGTACTGGACCCCGTTCTTCTCGCCGGGCCTCGGGTGCCGGGTGGTGGCCGACACCGAGAGCCAGACCTCGGGGTACATCTTCCTCATATGAGCGACGACCGTGCTCTTGCCGACCCCCGAGGGGCCGGAGAGCACGGTCAGCCGCGGACGCTCACTCATGCACCGATTATCCCGGATCGCGGACGATCCTGGGACCACGGGGGCACGGTCAGGCGGCGCCACCGCCGAACTCCCGCTCCAGGGAGGCGATCTGGTTCGTTCCGAGACCGCGGACACGGCGGCTCTCGCTGATGCCGAGGCGCTCCATGATCTGCTTGGCACGAACCTTGCCGACGCCCGGAAGGGACTCCAGCAGGGCCGACACCTTCATCTTGCCGATGACGTCGTTGTCGTTCTTGCCGGCCTTGATCACCTCGTGCAGGGAGGCGCCGGAGTGCTTGAGCCGGTTCTTGACCTCGGCGCGCTCCCGGCGAGCCTCGGCGGCCTTGGCGAGCGCGGCGGTGCGCTGTTCAGGGGTAAGGGGCGGAAGAGCCACGCCGTTCACCTCAGGGTGTGGAAGGAAGGGATTGAGCTATGACTGGTTCGGTACCTAGGACACCGTCCGCAAGGGGAGCCCAATGGGGAACCACAGGGCCCTGACCTGCGGGAGCTACGGGTTTCGCGGCTCGCCGATGACCTATCGCCGGACACTACCCGGATTGCGGCGCCACGTCAGGAAAAGAACACGAAAAGTCCTGGTCAGCCAAGGCCGACCAGGACTTTCCGGGGCAAAATGACCGCGATTGCGAGACTTTGGCGGGCCCGATGTGACGGCGCTCACGTCAACTCCGGTGCCGCCCCGCCGTCCTGCGGACACTGCGCACGGTCACCGATCGGCTACCGCGGCCCCACCGGCCGGACCGCTCCGGCCACTTGACGCCGCCCACCGCCGCCCACCGCTGGCCACCCGAGCCACCCGCCGGCGGCGATCCGACGCCACCCGCCAGCGGCGACCCGACGGCGGCTACCGGACGGCGTCCGCGAACTCGCCGACGAAGCGCTCCGCCGCCGCCCGCAGCGCCGGAACCGACGGCCCGTGCTTGAGCACGTCCCGGCTGACACTCGGCACCACGTTGATCACCGAGGCGCCGAACACCCGCGGCAGGTCCGCCATGGTCGCGCCCTGGGCGCCGATCCCGGGGGCCAGCAGCGGCCCGTTGATGGCCAGGTCCACGCCCGCGTCGGCCAGCGTCGCGCCGACCACCGCGCCGAAGGAGCCCAGCGGCGCGGCGTCCGCGTTCTCCGCCGCCAGCTGGCGCAGCACCGAGGCCGCGACCGGCTCGCCGTCGGCCCCGACGGCGCGCTGCACCTCGGCGCCCTCCGGGTTGGAGGTGAGCGCCAGCGCGAACACCCCGCAGCCCTGCTCACGGGCCAGGTCGAGGGCCGGGCGCAGCGAACCGAAGCCCAGGTACGGGCTGACCGTGACGGCGTCCGAGAACAGCGGACCGGCCGGCGACAGGAAGGCCTCCGCGTAGGCGGCCATGGTGGAGCCGATGTCGCCGCGCTTGGCGTCCATCAGGACCAGCGCACCGGCCGCCCTGGCCTCCTCGACGGTCTTCTCCAGCACCGCGACGCCCTTGCTGCCGAAGCGCTCGAAGAAGGCGGCCTGCGGCTTGAGCACCGCGACCCGGTCGGCCAGGGCCTCCACCACGGTGCGGCTGAACGTCTCCAGCCCCGCGAGGTCGTCGCCGAGCCCCCAGGCGGAGAGCAGGGAGGCGTGCGGGTCGATGCCGACGCAGAGCTGGCCGCGGGTGTCGAGGGCCTGGCGCAGCCGGGCGCCGAACGGGGCGAGGGTCATGTCGTCCTTTCCAGGGGTGGTACGGCCTGCTGCGAGACCGGTCAGGGGGGGTCAGGCGCCGCGGACGGCGCTGCCGACGGCCGCGGCGAGGTCGCGGAAGCCCGCGGCCCGGATCCGGGCGGAGAGGCCCCGGTGGATCCGGCGGCACCAGAACGGACCCTCGTAGATGAAGGCGCTGTAGCCCTGCACCAGGTCGGCGCCGTGGATGATCCGCTGCCAGGCGTCCTCGGCGGTCTCCACGCCGCCGACCGAGACCAGGGTCAGCCGGCCGCCGGTGCGGGCGCGCAGCCGCTGGAGCACCTCCAGGGCGCGGGCCTTGAGCGGGGCGCCGGACAGGCCGCCCATGCCGATCTCCTCGACCCGCCGCGGGTCGGCCAGCAGGCCGTCCCGGCCGATCGTGGTGTTGGTGGCGATGATGCCGTCCAGGCCCAGCTCCAGGGCGAGGTCGGCAACGGCGTCGACGTCCTCGTCGGCCAGGTCCGGGGCGATCTTGACCAGCAGCGGCACGTGGTGCGCGGTGGTGCGGTCGGCGGCCTCGCGCACGGCTGCGAGCAGCGGGCGCAGGTGGTCGACGGCCTGGAGGTTGCGCAGCCCGGGGGTGTTCGGGGAGCTGACGTTGACCACCAGGTAGTCGGCGTACTTGGCCAGCCGCTCGGTCGACTTGACGTAGTCAGCGACGGCGTCGGCCTCCTCGACCACCTTGGTCTTGCCGATGTTGACGCCGATCACCGGGGTGGAGCTGGTGTGCGGGCGGGCGGCCAGCCGGGCGGCGACCCGGGCCGAGCCCTGGTTGTTGAAGCCCATCCGGTTGATCAGCGCGCGGTCCTCGACCAGGCGGAACAGCCGGGGCGCCGGGTTGCCGGGCTGGGGCTCCCCGGTGATGGTGCCGATCTCGACGTAGTCGAAGCCGAGCATGGCCAGGCCGTCGATGCCGACGCCGTTCTTGTCGAAGCCGGCCGCGAGCCCGAACGGGCCGGGCAGGTCGAGGCCGAGGGCCCGGGTGCGCAGCGCGCGGTCGCGCGGGGCGAGCACCAGCCGCACCAGGGTGCGCAGGCCGGGGACGGAGGAGGCCAGGCGGATCCAGAAGAAGGCCAGGTGGTGGGCCTTCTCCGGGTCCATCCGCTTGAACACGAGGTCGAACAGGAACTTGTACAAAGCGGGGTCAACTCCCGGGGCAAGCAGTGGATTTCGGGCAAGCGAGTGGGGGGCACCAATCCGGCTCCGGTGCCCCCCACTGCGGTGGTGCTACTTGCGGCCGGCGTTGATCAGCTCGGCGTGCTCCTGGAGCGACATCACTCCGACCTCGTCGCGCAGCAGCGCGTCCATGCCCTGGACGGCCGCGCCCATCGCCTGGACGGTGGTCAGGCAGGGCACCCCGCGGGAGACCGCCGCGGTGCGGATCTCGTAGCCGTCCAGGCGCCCGCCGGTGCCGTACGGCGTGTTGATGATCAGGTCGACCTCGCCGTCGTGGATCAGCTGGACGATGGTCTTCTCGCCGTTCGGGCCCTCGCCCTCGCTGTGCTTGCGCACCAGCGTGGACGGGATGCCGCCGCGCTGGAGCACCTCGGCGGTGCCGGCGGTGGCGAGCACCTCGAAGCCGAGGCCGACCAGCGCCCGGGCCGGGAAGACCAGGTTGCGCTTGTCCCGGTTGGCGACCGAGACGAAGACCTTGCCCTTGGTCGGCAGGGCGCCGTAGGCACCGGCCTGGGCCTTGGCGTAGGCGGTGCCGAAGACCTTGTCGATGCCCATGACCTCACCGGTCGAGCGCATCTCCGGGCCGAGCACGGTGTCCACGCCGCGGCCGTGGATGTCGCGGAAGCGGCTCCACGGCATCACGGCCTCCTTGACCGCGATCGGCGCGTCGGCCGGCAGCGTGCCGCCGTCGCCCTCGGCCGGGAGCATGCCCTCGGCGCGCAGCTCGGCGATGGTGGCGCCGAGCGAGATCCGGGCGGCGGCCTTGGCCAGCGGCACCGCGGTCGCCTTGGAGGTGAACGGGACGGTCCGGGAGGCGCGCGGGTTGGCCTCCAGCACGTAGAGGATGTCCCCGGCCAGCGCGAACTGGATGTTGATCAGGCCGCGGACGCCGACCCCGCGCGCGATGGCCTCGGTGGAGGTGCGCAGGCGCTTGATGTCGTAGCCGCCGAGGGTGATCGGGGGCAGCGCGCAGGCGGAGTCGCCGGAGTGGATGCCGGCCTCCTCGATGTGCTCCATGACGCCGCCGAGGTAGAGCTCGGTGCCGTCGTAGAGCGCGTCGACGTCGATCTCCACCGCGTCGTCCAGGAAGCGGTCGATCAGCACCGGGTGCTCGGAGATCAGACCGGCGTGCCGCTCCAGGTAGGAGGCGAGCGAGGCCTCGTCGTAGACGATCTCCATGCCGCGGCCGCCGAGCACGTAGGACGGGCGGGCCAGGACGGGGTAGCCGATCTCGTCGGCGATCGCCTTGGCCTCCGCGAAGGAGAAGGCGGTGCCGTGCTTGGGGGCGGGCAGCCCGGCGTCGCGCAGCACGCGGCCGAAGGCGCCGCGCTCCTCGGCGAGGTCGATCGCCTCGGGCTGGGTGCCGACGATCGGTACGCCGTTGTCCTTGAGCGCCTGGGCCAGGCCGAGCGGGGTCTGGCCGCCGAGCTGGACGATCACACCGGCCAGCGGACCGGCCTGCTGCTCGGCGTGGACGATCTCCAGCACGTCCTCCAGGGTGAGCGGCTCGAAGTAGAGCCGGTCGGAGGTGTCGTAGTCGGTGGAGACGGTCTCCGGGTTGCAGTTGACCATGACGGTCTCGAACCCGGCCTCGGCCAGCGCGAAGGAGGCGTGCACGCAGGAGTAGTCGAACTCGATGCCCTGGCCGATGCGGTTGGGGCCCGAGCCGAGGATGATCACGGCTGGCTTGGTGCGCGGGGCGACCTCGCTCTCCTCGTCGTAGGACGAGTAGAAGTACGGGGTCTTGGCGGCGAACTCGGCGGCGCAGGTGTCGACGGTCTTGAACACCGGGCGGATGCCGAGCGCGTGGCGCACCTCGCGGACGACATCGGCGCGCAGGCCGCGGATCTCGCCGATCTGCTGGTCGGAGAAGCCGTGCCGCTTGGCGTGGCGCAGCAGCTCGGGGGTGAGCTCCTCGGCCTCGGCCAGCTCGCCGGCGATCTCGTCCAGCAGGAAGAGCTGGTCGACGAACCACGGGTCGATCTTCGTGTACTCGAAGACCTCCTCCGGGGTGGCGCCGGCCCGGATGGCGTCCATCACGGTGTTGATCCGGCCGTCGGTCGGCACGGTGGCCTTGGTCAGCAGCTCGGCCTTGTCGCCGAGCGGGCCGGTCCAGCTGAACTGGGAGCCCTTCTTCTCCAGCGAGCGCAGCGCCTTCTGGAGCGCCTCGGGGAAGTTGCGGCCCATGGCCATGGCCTCGCCGACCGACTTCATGGTGGTGGTCAGCGTGGCGTCGGCGCTCGGGAACTTCTCGAACGCGAACCGCGGGACCTTGACCACGACGTAGTCGAGGGTCGGCTCGAAGGAGGCCGGGGTCTGCTCGGTGATGTCGTTGGGGATCTCGTCCAGGGTGTAGCCGACGGCCAGCTTGGCGGCGATCTTGGCGATCGGGAAGCCGGTGGCCTTGGAGGCGAGCGCCGAGGAGCGGGAGACGCGCGGGTTCATCTCGATGACGATGACCCGGCCGTCGACGGGGTTGACGGCGAACTGGATGTTGCAGCCGCCGGTGTCGACGCCGACCTCGCGGATCACGGCGATGCCGATGTCGCGCAGGATCTGGTACTCGCGGTCGGTGAGGGTCATCGCCGGGGCGACGGTGATCGAGTCACCGGTGTGCACGCCCATCGGGTCGAAGTTCTCGATGGAGCAGACGACCACGACGTTGTCGTTCTTGTCGCGCATCAGCTCCAGCTCGTACTCCTTCCAGCCGAGGATGGACTCCTCCAGGAGCACCTCGGTGGTCGGCGAGAGGGCCAGGCCCTGGCCGGCGATCCGGCGCAGGTCCTCCTCGTTGTGGGCGAAGCCGGAGCCGGCGCCGCCCATGGTGAAGGAGGGGCGCACCACGACCGGGTAGCCGCCGAGCGTGTCGACGCCGGCCAGCACCTCGTCCATGGTGTGGCAGATGACCGAGCGGGCGGACTCGCCGTGGCCGATCTTGGCCTTGACGGCCTCGACCACGCCCTTGAACAGCTCGCGGTCCTCGCCCTTGTTGATCGCCACGACGTCGGCGCCGATCAGCTCGACGCCGTACTTCTCCAGCGTGCCGGCGCTGTGCAGCGAGATCGCGGTGTTGAGCGCGGTCTGGCCGCCCAGGGTCGGCAGCAGCGCGTCGGGGCGCTCCTTGGCGATGATCTTCTCGACGAAGTCCGGGGTGATCGGCTCGACGTAGGTGGCGTCGGCGATCTCCGGGTCGGTCATGATCGTGGCCGGGTTGGAGTTGACCAGCACGACCCGCAGGCCCTCGGCCTTGAGGACGCGGCAGGCCTGGGTGCCCGAGTAGTCGAACTCGGCGGCCTGGCCGATGACGATCGGGCCGGAGCCGATCACCAGGACGGACTTGATGTCAGTGCGCTTAGGCACGCTGGCCCTCCATGAGCTTCACGAAGCGGTCGAACAGGTAGGCGGCGTCGTGCGGGCCGGCGGCCGCTTCGGGGTGGTACTGCACGCTGAAGGCGGGGACGTCGAGTGCCTGCAGGCCCTCGACCACGTCGTCGTTGAGGCAGACGTGGGAGACCTCGACCCGCCCGTAGGGGGTGTCGCTCACCTTGTCCAGCGGCGCGTTCACGGCGAAGCCGTGGTTGTGGGCGGTCACCTCGACCTTGCCGGTGGTGCGGTCCTGCACCGGCTGGTTGATGCCGCGGTGGCCGTACTTGAGCTTGTAGGTGCCGAAGCCGAGGGCGCGGCCGAGGATCTGGTTGCCGAAGCAGATCCCGAAGAACGGGGTCCTGCGCTCCAGCACGCCCTGCGCGACGGCGACCTGGTGGTCGGCGGTGGCCGGGTCGCCCGGGCCGTTGGAGAAGAAGACGCCGTCCGGGTTGACCGCGTAGACGTCCTCCAGGGTGGAGTTGGCGGGCAGCACGTGCACCTCGATGCCGCGCTCGGCCATCCGCTGCGGGGTCATCGCCTTGATGCCGAGGTCCAGCGCGGCGACGGTGAACTTCTTCTCACCGACGGCGGGCACGATGTACGGCTCGGTGGTGGCGACCTCGGCGCACAGGTCGGCGCCCTTCATCTCGGGCGACTGCTGCACCCGGGCGAGCAGGGCGGCCGGGTCGGCCAGCGCCTCGCCGGAGAAGATGCCGCAGCGCATCGCGCCGCGCTCGCGCAGGTGGCGGGTCAGCGCGCGGGTGTCGATGCCGCTGATGCCGACGACGCCCTGGCGGTTCAGCTCCTCGTCCAGCGAGCGGCGGGAGCGCCAGTTGGAGGCCACCCGGGCGGGGTCGCGCACGACGTACCCGGCGACCCAGATCTGCTTGGACTCGTCGTCCTCGTCGTTCCAGCCGGTGTTGCCGATCTGCGGCGCGGTCATCACGACCACCTGGCGGTGGTACGACGGGTCGGTGAGGGTCTCCTGGTAGCCGGACATGCCGGTGTTGAAGACCGCCTCGCCGAAGGTCTCGCCGGTCGCGCCGTAGGCCTGGCCGCGGAAGGTCCGGCCGTCCTCCAGGACGAGCACGGCCGGGATGCGCTCCCGCCGTTGGCGCTGCGTGGTGGGGGCAGGTGCGGTCATTGCGCGGCCTCTTCCGTCTTCTTCGTCTTCGTGGTATGTGTTGCGAGCTCGTTGATCGCCTCGACCCAGGCGGCGTGCTCGTCGGGGTGGTCGGCCCGGAAGCCGGAGTCCAGCTCGGTGCCCTCGTGGGCCCAGGTGACGACCAGCAGTCCGGAGGGGACGACCTTGCCGGCGATCCCGGAGTCCGTCCGGGCACCGGTGAGCTGCTCGGCCGGGATCCAGTAGTCGACGTCGCCGGGGCGCTGCACCAGCAGGCCGTCCGTGCCGAGGGTGAGGTCGGCCCGGCTGCGGGTGCCCAGGCCGTGCGCGACGACCCGGTCGAGCCAGTTCCCGGCGGTGGTGGTGCCGTGGTACCGGCCGCTGGTCTCCAGGATGGTGCGTCCGGCCCGGGCCGGCACGGCGGGCAGCGGCGGGATCCCGGACTGCAGGGTGCGGCGCCAGTTCCAGCCCTGGCGCATCAGCCAGTAGATCAGGCCGATGATCACCAGCAGCCCGACCGACCAGCCGATGTAGCCCGGCCAGTCGGTGACCCTCGCCTGCTCCCTGGCCAGCGTGACGTAGCCGGTCACGCCAGGCCGCCCTGCTCGGCCAGCTCGCCGGCCAGCACGGTGGCGCGGCCGCGCAGGAAGGTGGCGTGCACCCGTCCGGGCAGGTCCATGCCCTTGTAGGGGGTGTTGCGGCTGCGGGTGGCGAAGCTCTCGGGGTTCACGGCCCCACGGTACGCGGGATCGAAGAGCACCAGGTTCGCGGGCTCACCCACCGAGATCGGCCGGCCGTGTCCGGTGAGCCGGCCGATCCGGGCCGGGCGGTGCGACATCCGGTCGGCGACGCCCTCCCAGTTCAGCAGGCCGGTGTCGACCATGGTCTGCTGGACGACCGACAGCGCGGTCTCCAGGCCGACCATGCCCATCGCGGCCACGGCCCACTCGCAGTCCTTGTCCTCGGCCGGGTGCGGCGCGTGGTCGGTGGCGACGGCGTCGATGGTGCCGTCGGCCAGCGCCTTGCGCAGCGCCTGGACGTCCTCGGCGGTGCGCAGCGGCGGGTTCACCTTGTACACCGGGTCGTAGGAGCGGACCAGCTCGTCGGTGAGCAGCAGGTGGTGCGGGGTCACCTCGGCGGTGACGTCCCAGCCCTTGGACTTGGCCCAGCGGACGATCTCGACGGAGCCGGCCGTGGAGAGGTGGCAGACGTGCAGCCGGGAGCCGACGTGCGCGGCGAGCAGCACGTCGCGGGCGATGATCGACTCCTCGGCGACGGCCGGCCAGCCGCCGAGCCCGAGCTCGCCGGAGACCTGGCCCTCGTTCATCTGGGCGCCCTCGGTCAGCCGCGGCTCCTGGGCGTGCTGGGCGACGACGCCGTCGAAGGCCTTGACGTACTCCAGGGCGCGGCGCATCAGCACCGCGTCGTCCACGCACTTGCCGTCGTCGGAGAAGACCCGGACGCCGGCCGCGGACTCGTGCATCGCGCCGAGCTCGGCGAGCTTCTTGCCCTCCAGGCCGACGGTCACGGCGCCGACCGGCTGTACGTCGCAGTAGCCGGCCTCCTGGCCGAGCCGCCAGACCTGCTCGACCACGCCCGCGGTGTCGGCCACCGGGGTGGTGTTGGCCATCGCGTGCACGGCGGTGAAGCCGCCCATCGCGGCGGCCTGGGTGCCGGTGAGCACCGTCTCGGCGTCCTCGCGGCCGGGCTCGCGCAGGTGGGTGTGCAGGTCGACCAGGCCGGGCAGGACGATCATGCCGGTGGCGTCGATCTCGATGTCCGCCTCGACCGCCAGGCCGGTGCCGATCTCCTTGATGACGCCGTCGGCGAGGTGGAGGTCCTGCGGGGCGCCGCCCAGGATCTTGGCGTTGCGGATCAGGTAGCTGGTCACTGGACGTTCTCCACGGAGTCGGTGCGGGCGGCGGGCGCGTCGGCGAGGGTGGCTCCGCCGAGCAGCAGGTACAGGACGGCCATCCGGACGGAGACGCCGTTGGCGACCTGCTCGACCACGGTGCAGCGCGGCGAGTCGGCGACCTCGGCGGTGATCTCCATGCCGCGGACCATCGGGCCGGGGTGCATCACGATGGCGTGCCCGGGCAGCTGGGCCATCCGGAGGCCGTTCATGCCGTAGCGGCGGCTGTACTCGCGCTCGGTCGGGAAGAACGCGGCGTTCATCCGCTCGCGCTGCACCCGCAGCATCATCAGCGCGTCGGTCTTGGGCAGCACGCTGTCGAGGTCGTAGCTGACCTCGCAGGGCCAGTTCTCGATGCCGATCGGCAGCAGGGTCGGCGGGGCGACGAAGGTCACCTGGGCACCGAGGGTGGTCAGCAGGTGCACGTTGGAGCGGGCGACCCGGCTGTGCAGGATGTCGCCGACGATGGTGACCCGCCGCCCGGCCAGATCGTTGCCGAGGCCGGCGTTGAGGTGGCGGCGCATGGTGAAGGCGTCGAGCAGGGCCTGGGTGGGGTGCTCGTGGGTGCCGTCACCGGCGTTGATCACACTGCCGTGCAGCCAGTCGGACTGGGCCAGCCGGGCCGGCGCGCCGGAGGCGTGGTGGCGGATGACGACCGCGTCGGCCCCCATCGCCTGGAGGGTGAGCGCGGTGTCCTTGAGGCTCTCGCCCTTGGAGACCGACGAACCCTTGGCGGAGAAGTTGATGACGTCCGCGGACAGTCGCTTCTCGGCGGCCTCGAAGGAGGTCTTGGTACGGGTGGAGTCCTCGAAGAAGAGGTTGACGACGGTGCGGCCGCGCAGCGTGGGCAGCTTCTTGACGGCCCGGCCGGAGAGCTGGGCGAGCTCCTCGGCGGTGTCCAGGATCAGCAGCGCGTCGTCGCGGCTGAGATCGGCGGCGGAGACGAGGTGGCGCTTCACGCGGCTACTCCGGGAGGTGCGGTTCGGTGGGCTGGGAGGCCAGGGCCTGCGTGCTGCGGGCGGTGTGGTCGCGGTCGCCGACCAGCACGGCGTCCACGCCGTCGGTGTCGGCCAGGCGGACCTGCACGGCCTCGCGCAGCGAGGTGGGGAGGTTCTTGCCCACGTAGTCGGCCCGGATCGGCAGCTCGCGGTGGCCGCGGTCGACCAGGACGGCGAGCTGCACGGCGCGCGGGCGGCCGATGTCGTTCAGCGCGTCCAGCGCGGCGCGGATGGTGCGGCCGGAGAACAGCACGTCGTCGACGAGGATGACCAGCTTGCCGTCGATGCCGCCGGGCGGGATCTCGGTGTGCTCCAGGGCGCGGGCGGGCTTCAACCGCAGGTCGTCCCGGTACATGGTGATGTCCAGGGTGCCCAGCGGGATCTCGCGCCCGGTGATCTGGGCCAGCCGGCCGTGCAGGCGGCGGGCGAGGTGGACGCCCCTGGTGTGGATGCCGAGCAGCACGACGTCCTCCGCACCCTTGGCGCGCTCGACGATCTCGTGCGCTATCCGGGTGACGACCCGGGCGATGTCCGTGCCGTCCAGCACCTGGTGCGGCGGTCGCGGCGTCTGTTCCTGGTGTGTGGTCATGCCGAAGCGGACCTCCTTCCCCGCCTCACTGGACGGGCCTTAAAGGATGTCTGGGATTGCGCCCCCGCCGACCGGGCGTGGGCTTCGGGTCATCCTATCAGCGCGCCGCACGGCAAACGGACCTCCATCATTCCGCTTCTCCGGGTTCACGCACCGGATGCGCCGATGATGCGGGCCATTCGCACGACTGCCCCATTCGGCTTGACGCAACTACCTTACTCTACGTAACCTCACAGTGAGTTACGAGACAGGCGTCGAACCCACCGGTAACGACGCCGGCAACGCCCGTGACCCACCACTGAACGCGAAGCAATCTCGTCCGGGGAGATCAATGTCCAGCGACTACGCGAAGCAGCTCGGAGGCAAGCTCCGAGCGATCCGCACTCAGCAGGGGCTCTCCCTGCACGGTGTCGAGGAGAAGTCCCAGGGGCGCTGGAAGGCAGTCGTCGTCGGCTCGTACGAGCGCGGCGACCGTGCGGTCACCGTGCAGCGGCTGGCCGAGCTCGCCGAGTTCTACGGCGTGCCGGTGCAGGAGCTGCTGCCCGGAGGCACCCCCGGCGGCGCGGCCGAGCCGCCGCCGCGCCTGGTCCTCGACCTGGAGAGACTGACCCAGGTCCCGTCCGAGAAGGCCGGTCCGCTGCAGCGCTACGCGGCGACCATCCAGAGCCAGCGCGGCGACTACAACGGCAAGGTCCTCTCGATCCGCCAGGACGACCTGCGCACGCTGGCCGTCATCTACGACCAGTCGCCGTCGATCCTCACCGAGCAGCTGATCTCCTGGGGCGTGCTCAACCCCGACGCGCGCCGCGCGGTGCGCGAGGAGGACGCGAGCTGACGCTCGCCACAGCGGCTCCGCCGGAAGGCGGGCCTCGGCCGGCTACGGCCAGCAGAAACGTCACGGCGCGGTCCCTGGTCCTTCCGGGGGCCGCGCCGCGGTCTGCCGGGCGGTCACCGGCTCAGCAGACCGTGCCCAGGCTGTAGCCCGGCTGCGCCGCCACGCCGTCCAGCCGCACCGGGCGGGCGGCCGGCGCCCAGTCCGGGCCGCTGCTCGACCAGGCCCAGGCGACCGGCAGGAAGCAGTCGTCAGCAGCCCCGCCGCGGGATCCGTCGGCGCCCGCACCGCGGGCCCCGGAGGCCGCCGTACCCTGCGAGCCGTGCAGCACCGCGACGCCCGGCAGCTCCAGCGCCAGCCCGGCGCACAGCACCGCGCAGACCAGGTCCAGGTCCTCGTCGTTGATCCGCACCACGCCGTCCTCCCACTGCAGGACCCGGGCCGCCGCGGCCAGCCGCCCGCCCGGCGCGTCCACCCGCAGGCGCAGCTCGTACACCCCGGCGCCCGCGCCCACCAGCATCCGGCGGAACACCTCGCCGCCGCGCTGGTAGGCGGCCCGCACCCAGCGCGCGTGCTCCTCGTCGGCCTCCCCCGCGCCCCCGTACAGCCCGCCGTCGAGCAGCAGGTCGGCGTGGCAGAGCGTCAGCCCGTTCTCCCGGGCCCGGACCAGTCGCGGCACGAAGTCCCCGGCCAGCTCCTCGCCCTGGTAGGGCAGCAGCTGGGTCTGCAACGGCGGGTTGACCAGGTAGCGGTCGCGGGCGGCGGGCTCGGCCGGGTCCAGGCCGTGCAGCAGGCAGAACTCCTCGAAGTCCTGCGGGTGGAACATCCGGGCCCGGACGGTCTCGAACCGCTCCAGCGCGTCGGCCAGCAGTTCGGCGGTGTCGGCCAGGTAGCGCTCGTAGTCGGGGGCGTCGCACACGCCCCAGGCCCGGGCCCGCGCGAAGTCCGCGGCACTGGTGAGCACGCCGAGGACGAACGCCTGCTCGGCTCCCTCGACCTGCCGCGGCCGGTGCGGCGCCCGCAGCGCGGGGCGCAGGCCGGCGGTGCAGTCGGAGTTGCGGCGGGCGCGGCCCTTGCGGCTGGTCATCGGTGGCTCCTGACATCTGCTGGGGGCCGTCGAGCGGTGACGGTCAGCGGCGGGGCTCGCCGCTGACCGTGTTACTCCCCAGTTCCGCGCGCCACACACGTACGGCGTGTCACGGAAATGTAACCACCGGTAATAGGGGTCGTCACGGCCTCAGCGCGGCACCCGGGCCAGCTGGCGGGACTGGGCGACCAGGCGTCCGGACTCGTCCCAGACCTCGGCGTCCTCCTCGAAGTAGCCGCCGGCCACGTTGCGGGTGGAGTGGACGACCCGCAGCCAGCCCGGGGCGGGCCTGGCCCGCAGGTGGACGGTCAGCTCGACGGTCGGGGCCCAGCCCGGCAGGCCGAGGTCGAAGGTGACCGGCGGGAGCGCGTCGGCGACCAGCAGGAGCAGCAGCGGGTCGGGGTCGCGGCCGTCGGCGAGCCGGAACCAGCCCTGGATCCGGCCGTTGCCGGAGGGCTGGCCGAGCGCCCAGCCGACGGTGGCCGGGTCGAGCCGCAGGTCGAAGCGCTCCAGCAGGGCGGCCTGCTCGATCAGCTGCTTGGGCGCGTGCTCGACGCCGATGCACTGGTCCGGCGGCGGCAGCTGCGGCGGGGTCGCGGTGGTGCGCACCTCCCCGTCGGCGGTCGAGAGGTCGCCGTGGCTGGCCACCACGCGCAGGCGTTCGACGCCGTCCTGGCTGAGCGAGGCGGTGCCGGTGGACAGCCCGCGGCCGGTGCGCAGCACCTCGGTGCGGACGGTGGCCGGGCCGGGGGTGGAGGCGGACAGGTAGTAACCGCTGATCGACACCGGGTCGGGGTGCTGCCCGTGCTCCAGCGACAGCGCGTGTCCGGCCACCGCGAGCAGCAGCCCGCCGTTGACCCCGCCGCCGATCTGCCAGCCGGCGCCGAGCTCGGCCTCGTAGCGGCCGGCCTCCTCGGGGTGTCTGGTGAGGGCGATGCCCCGGTCGAACTCGCTGCGGGTCGCGGTGGTCATGGCTGTGGCCTGCCCTTCGGGTCACCGACGGCGCCGTCGGCGAAGTTACTGACGAGTAGGGTCCACCCTACGCCCACCGGCCGAAACGCGGAACGGCCGCAGGCCCCGGAAATCCGGGGGCCTGCGGCCGTCTGCGAACTGCACCGACTAGCGGCGGATGCTCGGCTTCAGCTCCAGGAAGCGGGCGAGCATGCCGTTGACGAAGGCCGGGGAGTCGTCCGTGGAGAACTCCTTGGCGATCTCCACGGACTCGTCCAGGACGACCGCGTCCGGGACGCCGTCCTCCCAGATCAGCTCGTAGGCGCCGAGCCGCAGGACGTTGCGGTCCACGATCGGCATCCGGTCGAGGGTCCAGCCCACCGCGTACTGCTCGATCAGGTCGTCGATGCGACGCGCGTGCTGGACGTACCCCTCGATCAGCTCCATGGTGTACTCGCCCACCTGCGGGGTGC
This sequence comes from Kitasatospora sp. NPDC029367, assembly GCF_055569135.1. Taxonomy (NCBI): domain Bacteria; kingdom Bacillati; phylum Actinomycetota; class Actinomycetes; order Kitasatosporales; family Streptomycetaceae; genus Kitasatospora; species Kitasatospora sp. NPDC029367. The sequence goes on along the minus strand of NZ_JBVHYH010000030.1, from coordinate 13,986 downwards.
CCTCGTCGGGCTTGGGCTCGCGGGCGCGCGCCACCCAGTCGGCGAGGACCTGCTGCGGGTCGACCCCGCGGTGGTCGGCCTCGAAGAGGATCTGGAAGGCCCGGGTGCGGGCCTTGCTACGTGCGGCCGACACGGACTTACTTCACCCGGCCGAGGTAGCTGCCGTCGCGGGTGTCGACCTTGACCTTCTCGCCGGTGACGACGAAGAGCGGGACCTGGATCTCGGCACCGGTCTCCAGGGTGGCCGGCTTGGTGCCACCGGTGGAGCGGTCGCCCTGGACGCCCGGCTCGGTGTGGGCGATCTCGAGCTCGACGGAGGTCGGGAGCTCGATGTAGAGCACCGCGCCCTCGTTGGTCGCGACGAGGGCCTCGAAGCCCTCCAGCAGGTAGTTGGCGGCGTCACCGACGATGGCCGGCTCGATGGTGAGCTGGTCGTAGGTGTCCATGTCCATGAACACGAAGTTCTCGCCGTCCTTGTACGAGAACTGCATGCCGCGCTTGTCGACGTTGGCCGTCTCGACCTTGGTGCCGGCGTTGAAGGTCTTGTCGACGACCTTGCCCGTCAGGACCTCCTTGAGCTTCGTACGCACGAAGGCCGGGCCCTTGCCGGGCTTGACGTGCTGGAACTCGACGACGGACCAGAGCTTGCCGCCCTCCAGCTTGAGGACCATGCCGTTCTTGAGATCGTTCGTGGAAGCCACGGGCGCACTTACTCCTGGATATAGCTGTCAAGGAACCAAGGGTCGCGTCCTGCCGCCGTCGGCCCGGGGGCCGCCGTCACAGGGCGAGGAGCTCCTTGGTGGTGATGGTGAGCAGCTCGGGCCCGCCCTCCTCGAGGGGGCGCACGACGAGCGTGTCCTCGATCCGGACCCCGCCCTTGCCCGGGAGGTGGACTCCCGGACCGACGGTGACCGGCACGCGGCTGTCCAGTTTACCCATGTCCGACGGACCGAGGCGCGGCGCCTCCCGGATCTCCAGCCCGATGCCGTGGCCGACCGGGTGCGGGGAGGCCTCGGTGTACCCGGCCGCCTCCAGGACCTGCCGGGCCACCCGGTCGGGTACGCACTGCTCCACGCCCGGGCCGAGCGCCTCCCGGCCGGCCCGCTGGGCGCGGAAGACCAGCCGGTGCAGCTCGACCTGCCAGGGTGCGGGAGCGGCGCCGATCACGAAGGTCCGGGCGGTCGAGACGCCGTAACCCCGGTACTGGGCGCCCATCACCACGGTGAGGAAGTCGCCCTCCTCCACCCGGCGGTCGGTGGGCTGGTGGGCCGGCTGGCCGGAGTGGCTGCCGGTGCCGACCGACACCGGGAAGGCCGCCCGGTCGGCGCCGTGGTCGATCATCCGGCGCTCCAGCTCCATCGCCAGGTGGCGCTCGGTCCGGCCGACCAGGATCGACTCCAGCAGCTCGCCCAGCGCCTGGTCGGCGATCTCGGCGGCGATCCGCAGGTCCGCGATCTCGTGCTCGTCCTTGACCACCCGCAGCCGCTCCACCACCTGGCCGAGGTCCGCCAGCCGGCCGCCCTCCAGCAGGCCCGCGACCGCCCGGTGCCGGGTGACGGTCAGGTCGTGCTCCTCGACCGCGAGGGCGCGCACCCCCAGCCGGCCCGCGGTGGCGGCGGCCGCCAGGGCGGTGTCCGCCCCGGCCGTCACCGGCACCTGGGTGACGTCGGCGGCGATCAGGTGCTCCCCCGAGTCGTCCGGCGGCAGGTCGTCCGGCAGCGTCAGCAGCACCCGGTCCCTTGTCAGCAGCAGGGTCGCCCCGCAGGGCGCGCAGCCCGTCAGGTACCGCACGTTCGCCGCCCGGGTGATCAGCGCCGCGTCGGCCCCGGCCGCACTGCAGTGCTCCCTCACCCGCTCCCGCCGCCCCGCGTACGCATCCGCCATGCGTCGAGCCTACGAACCCCCGGCCCGAACCGCCCGCCGAGCACCCCCGAGGGATGCGCCGGCACCCCACTGCGCCCCGCGCGCCCCCGGTCACGCCCTCCTGCCCGCCGTCACCTCCCCTCCGGGTCGAGCAGGCCCCGGCGGTAGGCCGCGACGAGGTTCTGCGGGACGAGCATCTCCCGACCGTTCAGGGTGATCGGGACGAGCTTCGGGCCGGTCGCCTTCCACTGGGCGCGGCGGTGCCGGGTGTTGCTGCGCGAGGTCTTGCGCTTGGGGACTGCCATCGGGGCTCCTTGTCGGGTGGTGCCGGGTGGACCGGATCGGTCAGAGGTGGACGGGGTCGGTCAGAGGTGGACCGGGTCGGTCAGAGGTGGACGGGGTCGAGGAGGTCCCGGAAGCCGTCCGGGAGGGCCTTCCAGCCGGGTTCGCCGGCGGCGAGTTCGGCGTCGGTGAGCAGGCAGGAGTCGAGCAGTTCGGTGATGCCGTCCACGTCCAGCCCCTCCGCGGTGAAGCTGAGCTGCTGCACCCGGTCCCCGTGCAGCGGGTGCCAGTCGAGGGCGGCCGCGGCGCGGCGGGCCGGCGGGTAGAGGTCCCAGGCGGCGTCGGGCAGGGCGGTCAGCCAGGGCCCGCACTCCTCGACCGCGAGATTGGCCCCGGCCGCGTCCCAGGCGAGCATCAGGTCGGGCCGGTTGGCGAGCCAGAACCGGCCGCGGCTGCGCTGGGCGGCCGGGACGAGCAGTTCGAGGGCCCCGTGCAGCCGTTCCGGGTGCAGGGGGCGGCGGCGCTCCCAGACCAGGGTGCTCACCCCGGCCTCGTCGCTCTCCTGGGGGAGCAGCGCGATCGCCGGGTTGACGCGGTCGCGCGCGGCGGCCACGTCGAAGCCGCCGAGGGCGGCCCGGGTGAGCGCGCCGGTGCCGAGCCGGACCACCCGGGCGGTCGGGTGGAGCTGGCGCAGCAGGGCGAGCCCGGGCCCGTGCGCGGTGGCGCGCGGCACGGCGAGCGTGGTGGCGTACTCGATCTGGTGGGCGAGCGCCTCGGCGCGGGTGCGGTCGTCCTGGGCGGCGGTGTGCAGCCCGTGCTCCACCAGCTCGTCGGAGACGGACAGGTCACCGATCAGCCGGTCCGGGTCGACGGCGGTGACCACGCCCGCGAGTTCGACCGCCTCCGCCAGCGGGCGGCCGTCCGCCTCGCCCCCGGCGAGCAGCTCGACGGCGGGGTGCGGGTCGCTGCCGCCCCAGAGTTCGACCACCGCGAGCCCGTGCCGGCCGCCGTCGGCGAGGGCCAGCAGCCGGGGCAGCAGGTCCTCGCGCAGGGCGCAGCACGGGCAGTCGTTCACCAGCGGGGTCGAGCCGGTGTCGAACGCCCCGTCGGCGTCCCGCAGTTCGCGGTGGACCAGGCCGAGCGAGGCGTCCCGCAGGTCGTGCCGCAGCACCACGGCGTCCACCGCGGCGGCCGCCAACTCCTGGACGACGGCGCTGCGTTCGTCCGAGTGCAGTCCGGCGACCACCACCACCGGGAGCCGGGTGCCGTCCATGCCGCCCATGCCGGTCACCAGCTCGCCTTTCGCACGCCCGGCAGGTGCCCGGCGTGGGCGTGGACGCGCAGGTTGACCCGGGAGAGGCCGAAGGCGCGCAGGTAGCCGCGCGGCCGGCCGTCGACGGCGTCGCGGTTGCGGACCCTGGTGGCGCTCGCGTCGCGGGGCTGGCGGGCGAGCTCGGCCTGGGCGGCGGCGCGCTCGGCGGGGTCGGTGCCGGGGTGGGCGATGATCCGCTTGAGCTCGGCCCGGCGCTCGGCGTAGCGGGCGACGATCGCGCGCCGCTGCTCGTTCTTGGCGATCTTGCTCTGCTTGGCCATCAGACCTTCTCCCCCCGGGCGCGGATGCGGGCGACGGCGGCCTCGACGCCGATCGTGTCGACGGTCTTGATCCCCTTGGCGCTCAGCACCAGCCGGACGTACCGGCCCTCGCTGGGCAGCCAGTAGCGCTTGCGCTGGATGTTGGGGTCGAAGCGGCGCGGGGTGCGGCGGTGCGAGTGCGAGATCGCGTTGCCGAAGCCGGGCCGGCGACCGGTGAGCTGGCAGTGGGCGGACATGGGTGCTCCCTGTCGTCCGGGAATGGGCAGGACGGAGGTCACGTTACACCAGATGAAAATGACTTCCATTTCGGTGTACGGTTCCGATCCAGCCCCGCGGACCCCGCACCACGAGACCCCGGGACCCGAAGCCCACGAGCCCGCGACCCCAGGAGGACGCCCGATGGCCCGCAACGAACTGCGCCCCGTGATCAAGCTCCGCTCCACCGCCGGCACCGGCTACACCTACGTGACCCGCAAGAACCGGCGGAACGACCCGGACCGGATGGTCCTGCGCAAGTACGACCCGGTCGTGGGCCGGCACGTCGACTTCCGCGAAGAGCGCTGACCGCACGAACCCCCTCGGAGGAGCCCCACCATGCAGCCCGGAATCCACCCCGCCTACCGCCCGGTCGTCTTCCGCGACAAGGTCGGCGGCCTCGCCTTCCTCACCCGCTCGACGGCCACCAGCGACCGCACCGTCGAGTGGGAGGACGGCAAGACCTACCCGGTGATCGACGTCGAGATCTCCTCGGCGAGCCACCCCTTCTACACCGGCCAGTCCCGGGTGCTCGACACCGCCGGCCGGGTCGAGCAGTTCCGCCGCCGCTACGGCGACCGGCACTGACGACGGAACGCGAACGGCGCCTCCCCCGGCTCGGGGAGGCGCCGTTCGCGACGTACGGGGACGGCGCGACGTACAGGGACGGACTCAGCGTGGCGGCGGCACGGACACCACCATGGTCAGCCGCAGCTCCCGCTCCCCCGCGTTGCGGTAGACGTGCGCGAAGGAGGCGTCGAAGGAGACCGTGCTCCCGACCGGCACGGTGTGCTCGCGCTCGCCGTGCAGCAGGGTCAGCTCGCCCTCGACGACCCGGAGGATCTCCACCGTCCCGGCCGGGTGCGGCTCGGAGGAGTACTCCTCACCGGGCGCCATCCGCCACTCCCACAGCTCCAGCGGCCCGGGCGCCTCGATCCCGTGCAGCAGGGTGCCGGTCCCGCCGGCCGGCCCGTTCCAGAGCGGGACGGCCTGGTCGCCGGGCACGATCCGGACGTCCGGGCCCTCCTCGTAGTCGAGCAGGGTGGCGATCGAGACGCCGAGCGCGTCGCCGAGCCGGACCACGGTGGCCACGCTCGGATTGGTGCGGCCCTGCTCGATCTGGACGATCATGCCCCGGCTCACCCCGGACCGGGCGGCGAGGGCGTCCAGGGTGTGGCCGCGCTCGGTGCGCAGTCGCTTGAGGTTCCGGGCGAGGGCCCTGGAGACCAGGTCGGGGTCCGGCACGCGGGCAGTCCTCCGGTGTCTCACCGTACGAGAAGTACAGAATAGTGTTCGGCCGAGTTCAGTTTTGTGCACTACGCTGCCGTTCCGGCAACAAGTCCATCCGACTGTACTTCGGAGTGCATTGTGCTGTCCTCGATCCCCCACGCCTCGATCCCCTGCGCCTCGGCCCCCCGGGCCTCGACCCCGCACGCCGTGAGCCCCGGGGCGCTCCGGTGACCGCCCTGCTCGCCCTCGCCGCCAGCCTGCTCACCGGCCTCGGCGACTTCGGCGGCGGCATCCTCACCCGCCGACTGCCCGCACTCGCCGTCGTGGTCGTCTCCCAGGCCACGGCCGCCGCCGTGCTGCTGCTCGCGGTGCTGGCCACCGGCGGCTGGGCCGACGCCTCCCCGGCCCTCTGGTACGCCGTCGCCGCCGGGGTGATCGGCCCGTTCGCGATGCTCGCCTTCTACCGGGCGCTCGCCCTCGGCCCGATGGGCGTGGTCTCCCCGCTGGCCACCGTGGGCGTCGCCGTCCCGGTCGGCCTCGGGCTCGCGCTCGGCGAGCGCCCCGGCCCGGCGCAGCTGGCCGGGATCGCGGTGGCGGTGGCCGGCGTGGTGCTGGCCGGCGGGCCCGAACGCGGCGGACCGGCCGCCGCCCGTACCGCCCTGCTGCTCACCCTGGCCGCCGCCTTCGGGTTCGGCGCCAACATGTCCCTGCTCGCCCAGGCCTCGGCCGGCGGCGGGCTGCTGCTGGTGCTGTGCGTCCAGCGGCTGGTCAACATCGCGGTCGGCGGCGCCGCGCTGCTGTACTCGCTGCGTGGCGTGTACTCGCTGCGTGGCGCCGCCGACGGCGGACTGCTGCCCGGGCTGCGCTCCCGGCTGCCGCTGCTCACCGCCGTGGGGCTGCTCGACGTGGCCGGCAACGCCGCCTACGCGTCGGCCTCGCACGGCGGCTCGGCGGCGGTGGCCGCCGTGCTGGCCTCGCTCTACCCGGTGGTCACCGCGCTGCTGGCGCGCGGGGTGTTGAAGGAGCGGCTGCGCCCGGTCCAGGTGGTCGGCGCCGGGCTCGCCGTGGCGGGCACGCTGCTGCTCGCGGCGGCGTGACCCCGACCGCTACTGCTGCTGCTGCGCGGGCGTCCAGCGCTTCTCGACACCCGCCAGCTTCCAGTACCCGATGGCGATCGCCCACACCACCACGAACAGCCCGGCGATCGCGTAGCCGACGTTGTCCAGCGAGATGTCCGCGATGAACCCGGTCACCGGGTCGGTCAGGTCGAGCTTCTCGTGCAGCACGCCGACCAGCTCGATGGTGCCGATGATGAAGGCCACCGCGATCGACAGCCCGGTGATGGTCAGGTTGTAGTACACCTTGCGCACCGGGTTGGAGAAGGCCCACTGGTACGCGAAGTTCATGAACGTCCCGTCCAGGGTGTCGAACAGGCTCATCCCGGCCGCGAACAGCAGCGGCAGGCAGACGATCGCGTACCAGGGCAGCCCGGCCGCCGCGCCCGAACCGGCCATCACCATCAGGGTGACCTCGGTCGCGGTGTCGAAGCCCAGGCCCAGCACCATGCCGACCGGGAACATCTGCCCGGGCCGGGTGATCGAGCGGGTCGCCCGGTTCAGGATCCGGGCCATGAAGCCGCGCGAGTCGAGGTGCGCCTCCAGCTCCGACTCGTCGAACTGCCCGGCCCGCATCGAGCGGAACACCTTGAGGATGCCGAGCAGCGCCGCCAGGTTGAGCGCGCCGATCAGGTAGAGGAAGGCGCCGGAGGCCGTGGTGCCGACCACCCCGAGCCACTTGTGGGTGGCCGAGTCGTCGTCCATCAGGGTGTTCGCCAGCTGGGCGCCGCCCGCCACCAGGGCGGCCATGATGACCACCATCGAGGAGTGCCCGAGGGCGAACCAGAACCCGACCGAGACCGGCCGCTTGCCGTCCGCCATCAGCTTGCGGGTGGTGTTGTCGATCACCGCGATGTGGTCGGCGTCGAAGGCGTGCCGCATGCCGAGGGTGTAGGCGGTGATGCCCAGGCCCACCCCGAAGACCTGGGTGCCGACGGCGTAGTTGTGCGGCGCGACCAGGAAGATGAGGGTCCCGAAGGCCACCACGTGCATGGCCAGGATCACCCCCATCAGCCCGGCGGTACGGACGGTGTCCTCGCGCTTCCACCGGAAGGTGGGCAGTACGGAGGGGGCGGGGTCCGCCTCGGCGGGCGCGGCGGTTTCGGGCAGGGTCATCTTCGGATCACGCTCCAGCACCTCGTGGAATGACTTCGTGAGATGCCGTGGCCGGTCTCCTGGCTTACGGGGCTCCCGGACCCGCCTTCCCAGGCGCACGAAGCGCCCAGTGGCATGTGGGTCCGGACTTCTCTCCCCCGATCACAGTGGCGAGGGCCGCTCCGGAGCAGGACCTGTCGAAGGTCCGTCACCGGTATTCCCGAGCACCACGGCGGGGAACACCGTAGGGGCAGGACCGCACCCTCGCAAGGTTGCGCACCTGTGCAGGTGTCCAGGATCACAGGTCGTGAGCTGCCAGAATGTCCGCATGCATCTCGTACCGGCCGACCGCGCGGGCCACCGCACCATCGACGGACACCGGGTCTGCGAAGCCATCGCCGCCATCGGTGACACCGAGCACGTCCGGTCCTGGGCCGAGCGGTTCTCCCTGCTCGCCGACCCCGGACGGCTCGCCCTGCTGCTCGCCCTCCACCGGGCCGGCCCGCTCGCCGTCAGCGACCTGGCGGTCGCCACCGGCATGCGCGACCCGGCCGTCTCCCAGGCCCTGCGGCTGCTCCGCACCGCGGGAGTGGTCACCGGAGACAAGGACGGACGCGTGGTGCGCTACCGGCTCGTGGACGACGCCATGCGCCCCCTGCTCGACGAGTGCGCCGCCGCCGACCACGAGGAGCCCGCCGCGGCGGCGGGCTGACCGACACTCGGCAAACCACGCCGGGGGCGCGGGGGGATGAGTACGATCTTCGTGTGCTGATTCGCCTCCGGCCTCGGCCTTGGCCCGACGACTCACGCTGGGATTCCCGACCGGTCACGGCGCGCGTCCTCGCCGTCGCCCGCACGCTCACCTCGGCCACCCGGGTTCTCGACGTGCTCATGCTGCTGCGTGGTCAGGACGGCATCAGGTTCTACATCACCGTCAACCCCGGCTCGGAGTTCGCCACCGGACTCGACGACTACCTCCGCACCCTGCCCGGCAACATCACCGTGATGCCCTGGAAGGAGGCCGTCCGCTACGAGTTCGACCTTGCTGTCGCCTGCGCCGTCCACGCCTCCATGCACCGGCTGCACGCGCCGCTCGTCGTCCTCCCGCACGGCGCCGGGTACAACCGGCTGGTCACCGAGTCCACCGGCGACCCGGTCAGCGCCGCCGGCCTGTCCCGGCGGGAACTCACCTACCGGCGGCGGGTGTTCCCCAGCGTCGTCGGCCTCACCCACTCCGAACAGTTCGGCCGGCTGGCGGACTGGTGTCCCGAGGCCCTCCCCCGCGCCCGGGAGGTCGGCGACCTCTGTCACGACCGGATGCAGCACAGCGCGGACTCCCGGGACCGCTACCGCGCCGCGCTCGGCGCCGTCGACGGACGGCGCCTGGTCGTGGTCAACTCCACCTGGAGCGAACACTCGTTATTCGCCCACGCCCTCGACCTCCCGTCGTCTCTCATCGCCCAGCTCCCGGCCGACGAGTACACCGTGGCGGTGATCCTGCACCCCAACATCTGGGCCAAGCACGACCCGGAGGCGATCCTCGCCGCCGCCACCCGCTCCGGCCTGCGGCTCATCCCGCCGCACCAGGGCTGGCAGGCCACCGTCGTCGCCGCCGACTGCCTGATCGGCGACCACGGCTCGGTCTCCTTCTACGGTGCGGCCCTGCGGCACCCGACCCTGCTCGTCACCACCGGCGCCGCCGAACTGGACCCGCGGTCCCCCACCTACGCCTTCGGCCAGGCCGCGCCCGCGCTCGATCCGCACAGCGACCTGCTGGCCCAGATCGAACAGGCCATGGCGAAGCACGATCCGGCCTCACTGCAGTCGATCACCGACCGCTCGCTCGGCCGACGCGGTCGTTCCGGCGAGCTCCTGGCCACCCTGCTGCACGACTTCCTGCCGGCCGTCGACCGGCCGGCCAAGGCCCCGGACCTGCCGCCCTACCCGGCACCCGTCCCGCTACCCGCCGAGTCGCCGACGGCCTACGACGTCGAGGGCGAATGCCGGGGCAGCGAGGTCAGCCTCCGCCGGTTCCCGATCGTCGTCCCCGAGCGCCACCGCCCCCGAGGCTTCCACGTCGCGAGTACCGAGGAACCCGTCCGAGAACTGAAGTTCACGGCGGAGGTCCTGGCCCGCACCACGATCCGGGCCGAACGGCCCGCCGAACACTGGCTCGCCGAGGCCTCGGCCGACTGGCCGAGCGCCGCCGTGCTGGTGGCCGCCCTCGGTGAGGCCCGCCACCTGGTCCGCTTGCCCGACGGCCTGCTCCTGGAGGCACAGGCCGAGGAAGCCTGGGGCACCACCGAGCCGCTCCTGGACCCGCTTCTGCTGGGCTCCGCGCTCGTCCTGTGGCTCGCCGACGGCGGCGAGCCGGCCCTGCTGCCCGACCACGGCCTCACCATCCGCACCGGCACCCACCTGACCCGGGTGGCCTTCACGGCACGACCGGCCTAGACGCGCCTAGGCCTCCGACTCTCCCAGCCAAGCCCGGCTGCGTGCCGCGAGCGTGGCATCCCCGAGCTCCTCCGCGAGCGAGAGCAGCAGTCGGTGCGCCTCCCGCTCCTTGGCGAGCTGGCCGAGCTGCGCCGCACGTCGCACGCACTCCTCCGCGCACCGGACGGCCGCCTCCAGGTCCCCCAGGTCTCGGTACGCACGGGCCCGCACCAGCGGCAGCCGCATCAGCATCGGCTCGTCCTCGGTGCGCTCGGCGGTCACCGCCGCCTCGTCCAGCACACCGATCGCCTCACCCGCCCGCCCGGCCGCGATCAGGGCCTGGGCGATGTTGTAGTCCTGCACGACCTCGCCGTGCGGATCGCCCTCGTTGGCCTCCCTGGCCAGGGCGAACCGCTCCACCGCACGCTCCGGACGCCCGTCGGCCAGGCAGAGCAGACCGTCGGTCTCGTACAGCACGCCGCTCAGCCGCGGCTCGTCGACGAGCGGCAGGATCTCCGACGCCATCGCCACCTGCTCGACGGCCAGCGGGTACTCCTTCAACTCGTAATGAGCCCGCGCGAGTTGGTTGCGCATACGGATCACCGCGTCCGGGCGGTTGTCCCACTGCGCCGACTCCACGCCGAGCCGGTGGGTCTCGATCCAGTCGCCGTAGTTCTTGTCGCTGTGGTACAGGGCCCAGAGCGACTCGCACAGCCGCCACACCTCGCCGTGCCAACCCTGCTCCGCCGCCGCCCGAACGACCTCCCGCAGATCGGCCCGCTCGGCCCGCAGCCACCCGAGTGCGCTCTTCTTGTCGGTGAACCCGGGCAGCCCCGCACCGCTGCGCTCCTGGAGCCGGAGACGGTCCCCGAGCACCAGGGTGTCCGCCAACGCGGCCCGGCCACGGAAGTACCCGACGGTCCGGGCCAGCAGGTCGAGGCGCTCGGGCAGTTCGCGGGCGCACCCACGCGCGTGCAGCCGGACCAGGTCGTGAGCGCGGAAGCGCCGCCCCGGGCCGTCGTCGACGACATCGTCCAGCAGGTGCGCGGAACGCAGCTCACGCAGGCCTTCCGACGCCCGGTCGATCCCGGCCGCCTCGGCCAACTCCGCCGAAACGAAAGGCCCCGGGTTGACGCCCACCAGGTGGTAGAGCGCCTTGGCGTGCGGGGACAGCCGCCGGACAACCGGGTCGAGCATCCTGTCGATCCCGCCCTCCTCGTTGTCCAGCGACACCAACCGGTGCGCCGGATCCGAGAGTTCGGCCAGGGCCTGATCGATCTCCAGCTCGCCGTCCAGCAGTTGGTAGCCCATCGCGTTCAGGGCCAGCGGCAGGCCGTCGCAGAATCCGACCAGCTCGGCGACCTCCTGGTCGGTGCCCCGGCCCGGGCCGAGCCAGCAGCGCACCAGTTCCACGCCGGCCGCCGGACTGAGCGGATCGAGCTGGAGCACCTCGGCGCCGTCCAGTCTCAGCCCCGGCAGCCGTCGGCGGCCCGCGACGACCACCAGGCCGCCGGCCGGCAGCAGCCCCCTGACCTCGGCCGCGTGCTCGACGTTGTCCAGGAACACGAGCACCCGGCGCTCGGCCGTGATCGTCCGGAACCGCGCCGCCCGCTCCGGCAGGGTGCCGGGGACGTCCGCCACCCCGAACTCCCGGAGGAACCCGGCCAGCACCTCGCTGAGGTCGACCCCGCCGAGATGGCGGTACGCCGCGAGATCGGCGTAGAGGTCCCCACCGGGGAAGAGGCCGCCGTGCCGCGACACGAAATGGGCGATCAGCTCCGTCTTCCCGACCCCGCCGAGCCCGGTGAACGCCACGATCCGGGGCCTGCGCTCCTCGACCCGGCCGACCGCCGCCACGAGGGTGGCGAGCTCTCGCTCCCGGTTGACGAAGAAGTCCCGGGACGGCCGGACCTGATGCGGCGTCCGGAGGCTGTCGTGCAGCTGGACCGTGACGTTCCCGCCCTGGATCACATTGCCGTGCACCACCGCGCCCGACAAGCTGTTGGACACCTCGTAGCCGTCCACCCGTCCGCTCCCTCCGACCAGCCCGGGCCCAGCCTACGGCGTCGGGCGGCCCGTGACGCCTGAATCCTCCTCAGGCCGCCTGGCAGGTCGGGCACCAGAACAGGTTGCGCGCCGCGTGCGCCTCCGTCCGCACCTCCGTGCCGCAGACCAGGCAGGGCATCGCGGCGCGGCGGTAGACGTACACCTCGCCGCCATGGTCGTCGACGCGCGGCGGGCGGCCCATCGCCTCGGGGGTGTGCTCGGGGCGCACGGTGTCGATCCGGCCGGCGGCGACACCCTGGTGCATCAGGGCGACCAGATCGGCCCAGATCGCGTCCCACTCGCGGCGGGTGAGGTCGCGACCGGCCCGGTGCGGGGCGATCCGGTGGCGGAACAGCACCTCGGCGCGGTAGACGTTGCCGACCCCGGCCAGCACCTTCTGGTCCATCAGCAGCGCGGCGACGGTCGTACGGCTGCCCGATATCCGGCGCCAGGCGGCCTCCGGATCGGCGTCGGCGCGCAGCGGGTCGGGGCCGAGGCGGGCGGCGACGGCGGCCTTCTCCGCCCCGGTGACCAGCGCGCAGGTGTTGGGACCGCGCAGGTCGGCGTAGCCGTCCTCGTTGGCCAGCCGCAGCCGCACCAGTCCGACCGGTTCGGGCGCCGGGCCGGTGCCGAAGGTGAAGCCGCCGTAGAGCCCGAGGTGGACGTGCACCCAGCCGCCCTCCTCGAAGCCGAGGAAGAGGTGCTTGCCGGTGGCCTCCGCGCCGGTGAGCAGCTGGCCGTCGAGCGCCTTGGCCTCGTCGGCGAAGCGGCCCTGCGGGCTGGAGACCTGCACCGGGCGGCCGCCGAAGGCCTTGCGGTTCTGGCCGGCGAGGCGGTGGATGATGTGGCCTTCCGGCACGGGCGTCAGCTCCCGGGGTGGTTCTGGCAGGACCCGTCCATCATCTCAGCCGCCCCCGACCGGGCCCGAACCCCGTGGTCAGCGGACCGGCATGCCCATCAGCCGGGCCAGGATGACCCGGTCCAGCTCGGCGGCCGTGCCGGCGACGTCCAGGTACGAGTTGTCGATGATCGGCAGCCCGGAGTTGTACCAGCCGGCCATCCGCCCGTGGATGCGCGCGACCTCCTCGTCACCGAGCCGCCTGGTGCCGCCGCGGCGGGCGTTGCGGCGCAGCACCGAGTCCAGGCTGGGCAGCAGCACCACCGGGATCATGCCCGGGCCGATGTGCCGCTTCCAGCCGCCGAGGCCGATCGCCGGGCGGTCCGGGAAGACGGCGTCGTCGATGATGCAGGAGATGCCGTTGGCCAGGTAGTTGCGGCAGGCGAAGCCGCAGGTGCGGCGGGCCAGCCGGTACTGGGCCTCGGAGGCGTTGTTCCAGCCGGCCTGCGGGTTGGCGAAGCCGGACTGCACCCACTCGCGGACGTCGTCCAGGCTGATGTGCGCGGTCGGGGTGCCGCGGCGCTCGGCCCAGTACCGGGCGACGGTGGTCTTGCCCGCCCCGGCCGGGCCGATCAGCAGGACGGCGATGGGGCCGGCGGGCGCGTGGCGCTGCGAGGGGTGGGCGGGGAGCTGGACGGGCGTGCCGGCGGGCAGCACGAAGTGCCCGGTGCCGCCGGCCGGGACGGGCGCGGGCTGCGGTGCCGCAGCCGGGGCGGGCACGGGGTTCGGCACCGGGGCCCGCGTCGCGACGGGAGCCGGAACCGGAGCCGGAGCGGCCAGGGTGGCCGGGGCCGGCCGGGGTGCGGCCGGCGGCGGCGCGACGGGAGCGGGAGCCGGAGCCGCGGCGGGTGCAGCGGCGGGCGGCGGGGGAAGCGTGGTGGCGGGCGCGGCGACCGGGGCCGGAGCGACCGGCGGCGGTGGCACCGGTGCCCCCGGCGTGGACACCCCCGCACCGCTCCCCGGCGGCACCGGCGGAGCGGCGGGACGCGGCGGGACCTCCCCGCCTCCGGCGTACTGCGTCACGGCACCTCCCGACACCTCTCAGCGGGGACATTACACGGCGGCGCGGGGGGGGGGGGGGGGCGGGGGGGGGGGAGGGGGGGGGAGAGGGGGGGGGGGGGGGGGGGTGCCGATCGCCGCCGTACCCCACCGGACGACCAACAGTCCAAACCCCCT
>NZ_JBVHYH010000029.1:84053-91844 GCF_055569135.1 Kitasatospora sp. NPDC029367 | reverse complement strand
TCCCCCCCCGAACACCCAACGCCCCACAGGAGGGAAGGGAGAGTCGCAAAGTCGCACAAACGAACCACCTCCCCCCCCCCCCTCACCCCCCCCCCCCCCCCCGGCTCTGTCCCCGGAGCCGATGGCGCCCGACGGCCGTCTCGGGCGGGCGCCAGGCTCGGCGCCCGGGTTCAATGAGCCGCTCCCGCGGACGGGCCCGGGTGGCGGTCCGGGCCGCCGGGCACGTCGGGGCCCTGCGGCGGCCAGGGCTGGGCGGCGAGTTGGCGACGCAGGGCGTCGAGGCGGGCCAGGTGGGTGTCGAGGACGCCGAGGGTCGCGGTGCTCTGCTCGCGGATCCGCAGCTCGACGGCGGCGAGGCGGTCCTCGAGGTGCTGCCAGCGGTCCTGGGCCGGGGAGTCAGGCGCGTCGTTGGTCGCTGTCATGGCGGAGGCGGTCGGTGCGGTCGGTGAGGTCGTCGAGGCGGGCGGCGAGGTCGGGATGGGCGTCCCCGAGGTGGCGGCGCATACCGGCCAGGGGCGCTATGAGGCCGGCCGGGTCGGTGGCGCCGAGGGCGGCGGTGAGTGCGGCCAGGGCGGGCCCGGCCTCGGGGGTGTGCCCGGCGGCGGCGGTGATCCGGGCGGCCAGGACGCGCAGGTCGGCGGCGTGGTCGCGGGCCCAGGCGTCGACGGCGCGGTCGGCGGCGCGGCGGTCGCGTACGGCCTTGACCCGCTCCGCGCCGGTGGCAGCGGTGCCGGTGGTGGCGGCGGTGGCACCGGCGGGGCGCAGGCGCAGGTAGCGGTTCTCGGCGGCCTGCCGGCTGGCGACGCCCATGGGCTGGGCGAGGTCGGCCCAGGTGGCGCCTGCGGCGCGGGCGGCCTCGACCATCGGGGCCTCCCATCCGGCGAGCTGGGTGCGCAGTTCCCGCAGCAGCACGAGGGCGGCCAGCGCCTGCTCGGCACCACCTTCCTGTGCGTCGCTGTCCGCGGGACGTCTGTCTGCGGGGCGGCCGGATTCCCGGGCCGTGCGCACGGCGTCGTCGATGACGGCGAGCGCTGCGGCGGCGGCGAGGAAGGAGACCGGCTCCGGCCTGGCTGCGGGCTTCGGTGGCTTCGTACTCATGAAGTCATTCTACGGACGACGCCGTGGGTTTGTCATTGGATGGATGACGTGCTACAACGGTTTCAGGTGAAGCGCACTGGCACCCAACGTTCAATGGAGGTGTTTCGCGATGCTGCTGCGCACTGACCCGTTCCGCGAACTCGACCGGCTCACCCAGCAGTTCCTCAACACGACCGGTACCTGGTCGCGGCCGACCCCGATGCCGCTGGACGCGTACCGCTCCGGTGACGAGTACGTGATCTGCTTCGACCTGCCCGGGGTGGCTCCGGACGCGATCGACATCGACGTCGAGCGGAACATGGTGACCGTCAAGGCCGAGCGCCGTCCGCACCGGCAGGGTGACGACGTGAAGTGGGAGCTGTCCGAGCGCCCGCTCGGTGTGTTCTCCCGGCAGGTCATGCTCTCCGACACCCTCGACCCGGAGGGGATCACCGCCGACTACGACGCCGGCGTGCTGACCCTGAGGATCCCGGTCGCCGAGAAGGCCAAGCCCCGCAAGATCGCCATCGCCCACGGCGAGGGCCGCAAGCAGATCAAGGCCTGACCTCTCCCCGAGCCGTCCCGTGCCGCCCGCAATCCCCCCGGCGGCGCGGCACGGGACACCCCGCCCCCGGCCTGACCTTCCGGACACGCCCGCGACCCGCGGGCCCGACGGACAGCGAGCGCCCCATGACCACCCCGGTGCCACCGTTCACGGTGAGGGTGTGCGGCGAGATCGACCTCGACACCGCCCCGGACCTTCGTCGCGAGCTGTCCCGCGCACTGGCGGACCACCGGCAGGTGGTGCTCGACCTGTCACAGGTGACCTTCATGGACTGCGCAGGCCTGAACGTCCTGATGGAGGCCCGCAACCAGGCCGACCGGAACGGGGCGTGCCTGGCCCTGCGCGGCATCACCCGCCCGGTGGCCCGGCTCCTCGAACTGACCGGCCTGACGACCTGGCTGGCCCCGGCGCACCGCCCGCCCGGCCGTACGGCCCAGCCCCGGCAGCCACCGCCGACCGGAGGGAGGACCCCGCGATGACACTGCGCTGGGAGGCGTTCCTGGACCAGGTCCGGGAACGCGGCGAATACGACACACCGCAGGAGGCCGAACGCTGCGCGCGCGTCGTCCTGGCCCTGCTCGGCGCGCACCTGGTCGGCACGGTGCGCTCGGACCTCGCGGCCCGCCTGCCCGAGACGCTGGCCCTGGTCCTGCTCAACCCGCTGCAGGCCACCGAACCGCTCAGCCCCGAACGGTTCGTGCGCGCCACCGCCGCCTGGATCGAAGGCGCCGCCGAAACCACCGCCCTGTGGGACATCGGCGCCGTCCTGTCCACCGTCGCCGACGCCGCCGGCGACCAGCTCATGGAGCAGGTCCTGCTCCAACTGCCGCCCGGCTACGACGTGCTCTTCGGCCGTCCCGCCGCCGGCCAACGCCCCTGACCCCATGACGGCCGCCCCGTCGCGGCGGCCCACGCCCGGAAGGCCACCGCCATGACCCGGCACCGCCACCTGATCCAGCAGGTCCGCACCCTCGGCCGCTACCCGAGCGACGCCGAGGCCGAACGCGCCCTCGCCGCCGTCCTGGCGCTGCTCGGCTCCCAGCTCACCGGCGACGAACGCTGTGACCTCGCCGCCGCACTCCCCGAGCGGTTGCGCACCGTCTTCGCCTCCCAGATCCCGCTGCCCCGACCGGTCTCGGCTCCCGCCTTCGTCGAAGCCGTCGCCGACGCCCTGGGCACCACCCTCGCGGCCGCCCGCTGGGACACCTCCACCGTCCTGGCCGCCCTCACCGACCTCACCGGCGACGACCTCACCGACCGGATCCTCCACCAACTGCCGCACGGCTGGGCGCTGCTCTTCGGCCGCGCCGACCTCACCCCGACCGCCGCCTGAACTGCCGGTGACAGCGGCGGGCCCAGCATGCCGTCCGGCGCAGGGTCGATGCGATGCGTCGGGGTCGGGCGGCACCGGAACGGTTGCCCACGGCCACCGACTCACATGATGACGACGGTGCGGCATGCGGGTTCCACAGGTTCCATGCTTCTCCGGGCTTCTCCGGGTTTCCCGGAGAAGCATGGACGAACGGCGACTCCGTGGCCGGTCCGGTCAGGTGTCCGCGGTGGGCTCCTGGTGGTGTTGGGCGCGGCGGAGTTGTTCGTTGATGCGCAGGGCTTCCTCGAGTTGGTCCTCGAGGATGACGATGCGGCAGGCCGCTTCGATGGGGGTGCCCTGGTCGACGAGGTCGCGGGCGCGCATGGCGATGCGCAGTTGGTAGCGGGAGTAACGGCGGTGGCCGCCGTCGGAGCGTAGCGGGGTGATGAGGCGGTGGTCGCCGAGGGCTCGTAGGAAGCCGGGCGTGGTGCCGGTCATCTCGGCGGCGCGTCCCATGGTGTAAGCGGGGTAGTCGTCGTCGTCGAGCTTGTCGGGTGTGTCGGGGCTGGCCGTTGTAGTCACTGCACCTCTCTGGTTCTCGAGGAGAACGCGTCGAGGGGCCCCGGGGCCGTGTCGGCTCCGGGGCCCCGAAGGGGAACAACACCATCTACCGGCCTGAGCCGGTCCTGTTACTGCCGCACTGCCCCGAGAGAGGGGTGTGCGGGGATCGCGAATGCGTGACCGGAAACCACCGTCCTTGCCTTGGGGTCTGCGGTGTCCGCCCGGACGAGTGTTCACGGGCCGGGCGATCCTGATGGCGCTTGCGCCCTCCGTTCATCCTCTGTACTGAACTGTCATTTCGTACTGCTGGTACTGCACTCACTGAACTGCGTACTACTCGGTACTGCTGGTGGCGGCCCCTGATACCTGCGGGCCGCCCGGTCCGGCAGTCAGCCCCGTCGCCGTCCTGCACCTGCCTGGCTTCGGAACTCCACTGCCGGACCGAACTGCGAACTTCTGTCCAACAACCCCGGCCAGTTCGTGTCTGGCCGGTATCGCCGACTGCTGTCTACGAGAGAAACACTAGACCCGCCCGCGAGCAATGTCTACTGCGGCGCGCATAGATTTTGAGGGGGCGAGACGGGAGGTAGTCCTCCTCCGCTGCGCCGCGGTGGCATCTCCCGAGCCGCTGCCGACCGTGTCGTCGGCCAACAGTGCGGCCAGGGCCCGGGTCAGGGCCTGGGACAGGGCCCGGGCCAACGGCGGCGGGGTGCCGGTTTCCCGCCGCACGGCGGCGGACGCGGTCAGGACGCATAGTCGGCTCGGGTGCGGTTACACGAGGGGAGGCCTGGCGATCGTCGACATCGGAAAGAGGTCCGCCATGACGGACAACTCGCGCCTGCCCGGAGCCTTCGCGTACCGGTGGGACTGGCAGCTTCGCGGCCTGTGCCGTGAGGCCGACAACGCCCTGTTCTTCCACCCCTCGGGTGAGCGCGGAGCCGCTCACCATGCCCGCGAGGAGGCGGCCAAGGCCGTCTGTGCCGGGTGCCCGGTCCGCATCGAGTGCCGCCGCCACGCGCTGCAGACGCGCGAACCCTACGGCGTGTGGGGTGGGCTTACCGAGGACGAGCGGCAGCGGCTCCTGGCCCGCAGCCCCCGGGGCGCCGCCTCGTCCGTCGCATGACGGGCCGCCGGCGCATCCGCCGGGCAGTCTGAGCTGGACCGGCCTCTTGGTGTGCGGTCCTGGCGGATGGGTCAACCAGCCGGGGCCGCAGCCGGTTTCGCGGCAGTCCGGGCGAGCCGGTAGGACTCGGTCCCGGTGTCGACGATGTGGGCGTCGAAGGTGAGCCGGTCCACGATCGCCGAGCACAGCCGCTCGTCGCTCCACGCAGCCCGGGAAGCTCGTTCGAACTTGTTGACTCTTGCTTACTTGGCCTTCATATTAAACAGGTCCAAACTCAATTCACCATCCTGAGCCCCTGGAGTCCCTCCCGTGGGTCGCCATCCCATGCCCGCACCCGTAAGCCGTCGACGCAGCCCCCACCGCACTGCCGTCGATGGTCGCGGTCGGCGCGACGACGCCACCGTCGACGGCACGCCGATGGAGATCCGGGACGGGATCGGCGACACCGATCAGCAGTGGACCCTGCCGTAACCACGCTCCGCGGGGCGGACGCGCCTGCGCCGCTCGCCCGGCCCGTAATTGACACACCGTCACTCCCCCCACCCCACCCCGTTCATTTGGAGCACTTTCGTGCGTAGACCTCCCCTGCTGCCGCGAGCCAGGGCCTTGCTCGCGGCGCTGGCCCTGGGCCTCGCCACCGCCCTCACCGCCACCCCGGCACCAGCCGCCCCGGCTGACGGTGCCGCGCACGCGACGACACCCGTGCCTTCACAGGCCATCACCATCGACGGCACCTCGCCCGGCCGCAGCTTCGACGGCCTCGGGGCCATCAGCGGCGGCGGGGCGACCTCGCGACTGCTGGTCGACTACCCCGAGCCGCAGCGCAGCCAGATCCTGGACTACCTGTTCAAGCCCGGATACGGCGCCGCGCTGCAGCTGCTGAAGGTGGAGATCGGCGGCGACGCCAACTCCAGCGACGGTCCCGAACCCAGCCACATGCGCACCCCCACGGAGGTCAACTGCGACCGTGGCTACGAGTGGTGGCTCATGGAGCAGGCCAAGGCGCGCAACCCGAAGATCAAGTTCTACGGCCTGGAGTGGGCCGCCCCCGGCTGGCTGAACGGCGGCATCTGGTCCCAGGACAACATCACCTACCTCCAGTCCTGGCTGGGCTGCGCGCACAGCCACGGGCTGGACATCGGCTACCTGGGCGGCTGGAACGAGAGCGGCTACGACAAGACCTGGTACGAGAGCCTCCGCACCTCCCTCGACAGCCACGGCTACACCGGCACCACCCTGGTGGCCTCCGACAACGACGACGTGAACTGGTCGGTGGCCGCCGACCTGGCCTCCGACAGCGCCTTCAACAAGGCCGTCGGCGTCATCGGCCTGCACGGCACCTGCTGGCACTCGACCCCGTCGTACACCGGCTGCCCCGGCAGCAGCACCGCGATCGGGCTCGGCAAGCCGCTCTGGGCCTCCGAGGACGACAACGACAGCTACGGCTCCCAGCCGTCCGCCCTGGCCCGCAACGTCAACCGCGAGTACATCGATGCCAGGATGACCGCGGACATCAAGTGGGCGCTGGTCAGCTCCTGGCCCTCGAACCTGCCCTTCGCGGGCGCCGGTCTGATGGCCGCCGACCAGCCCTGGTCGGGGAACTACCAGGTGGGCCGGGACATCTGGGTGATGGCCCACACGACGCAGTTCGCCCAGCCGGGCTGGAAGTACCTGGACGGCGCCACCGGCTACCTGCCCGGCACGGGCCTCAACGGCGACCCGCACAGCGGCAGTTACGTCACCATGAAGTCCGGCCAGGACTACAGCACCGTCATCGAGACCACGGACGCCTCGGCCGCGACCACCGTCAACGTCAAGGTCGCCGGCGGACTTTCGAACGGTACGGTGCACGTCTGGGCCACCGACATGAACAGCAACGACTCCACCCAGTGGTTCGTCCACACCCAGGACGTCACCCCGCACGGCGGCGCGTACTCGCTGACCCTCCAACCGGGCCACCTCTACACCGTGACCACCACCACCGGCCAGGGCAAGGGCACCGCCACCGCACCCGCCGGGCAGACCCTTCCGCTGCCCTACCGGGCCGACCTCAGTGGCTACCGGAGCGGCGCGACCGCACAGTACGTCCACGACTGGGCCGGCGCGTTCGAGACCGCGCCCTGCCCGGCCGGGGCCGGCACCCCGATGTGCCTGCGCCAGGTCATCACCCAGGCCCCACTGCCATGGCACTCGGACATGAACTACACCCCGGCCACCCTGCTGGGGGACCCGAGGTGGAACAACTACCAGGCCAGCACGGACGTGAACTTCGAGCAGTCCGGCAGCTCCGCCGAACTGCTCGGCCGCATCGACCACGTCGACCACGACCGCTCCGCCTACCACCTGAGGATCGACGACTCCGGTGCCTGGACGCTGTTCACCGAGGACCGCTCCAGCACCGACACCGTGCTGGCCGGTGGGCGCTACTCCGGTGCGGGCGCCGGGACTTGGCACAAGCTCACGCTCGCGATGACCGGCGACTCGATCACCGCGTCCATCGACCAGGTGCAGGTCGCATCGGTCATGGACAGCAGCCACCTGGTCGGCCAGATCGGCCTGGGCGTCGGCGGCTTCCAGCACACCGACTTCGCCAACGTCGCCATCACCCCGCTCGCCGGTCCGACGGCCACCGCCGTCACCAGCGTCAACAGTGGCAAGTGCCTTGATGTGACCGGTGGTTCGACGGCCGACGGTGCGCAGGTCGTGCAGTGGACTTGCGGCAGTGGCAAGGCCAACCAGCAGTGGTTGCTGCAGCCGGTGGCGGGTTCGGGTGCCGTGCAGCTGGTCTCCGTCAACAGTGGCAAGTGCCTTGATGTGACCGGTGCTTCGACGGCCGACGGTGCGCAGGTCGTGCAGTGGGCCTGTGGCAGTGGCAAGGCCAATCAGCAGTGGTTGCTGCAGCCGGTGGCGGGTTCGGGTGCCGTGCAGCTGGTCTCCGTCAACAGTGGCAAGTGCGTTGACGTGGCGGGTGCTTCGACGGCTGACGGTGCGCAGGTCGTGCAGTGGACCTGTGGCAGTGGCAAGGCCAACCAGCAGTGGACCACTCGGTGATCCGGGCGTAACAGGACCCCCGCGGTGGGGGGGGGGGGGGGGGGGGGAGGAACCGGAAGGACGAGAGCGCGGGCGAGAGGAAAAAAGGAAAAGCCCCCCACA
>NZ_JBVHYH010000029.1:0-84043 GCF_055569135.1 Kitasatospora sp. NPDC029367 | reverse complement strand
GGGGGGGATTTGTGGAGGGGAAAAGAAAAAAAAGAAGGGAACGGGTGGGGGAGCCGGGGGGAAAAGAACCCCCGGGGGGAGGGGGGGAAACCACCCCCCCCCCCCGGAACCGCATGCGATTCGCGCGAAAGCCGACCGGACCGTCCACCCCGGGCGTCAGCCCTGAGGACCGGGAAGTGCCGGGTAGGGGACGAAGGTGCTGCTGTGCTCGTCGACGGCCAGCGGGCGGCCGATGGGCGGCGCGGAGCGCTGGGGGCAGGCGGGGCGGTCGCAGACCTTGCAGCCGAGGCCGATCGGGGTGGCGGCGGCCTCGTCGGCCAGGTCCAGTCCCGCCGAGTACACCAGCCGTCCGGCGTGGCGGAGCTCGCAGCCTAGGCCGATGGCGAAGGTCTTGGTGGGGCGGGCCCAGCCGCCGGGTGAGCGGGTGACGGCGCGGGCCGTCCAGAGGTAGCGGCGGCCGTCGGGCATGGCGGCGACCTGGACGTGGACGCGGCCGGGCGTGGCGAAGGCCTCGTAGACGTTCCAGAGCGGGCAGGTGCCGCCGGTGCGGGAGAAGTGGAAGTCGGTGGCGGACTGCCGTTTGGAGACGTTGCCGGCTCGGTCGACCCGGACGAAGGAGAACGGCACGCCGCGCAGCCGGGGCCGCTGGAGGGTGCTGAGGCGGTGGCAGACGGTCTCGTAGCCGACGCCGAAGTGGTCGGCGAGGTGCTCGATGTCGTACCGGGCCGACTCCGCCTCGGCGTGGAACGCGGCGTACGGCAGGACCAGCGCGGCGGCGAAGTAGTTGGCCAGGCCGATCCGGGTGAGCGACCAGGAGGTGGAGGCCTCCGGGCTGTCCTGTGTGGCGAGTTCGGACAGCAGTGGATCGTGTTCCAGGTAGGCCAGCTGGATGGCCATCCGGAACGCCTGCTGGCCCGGGCGCAGCCGGTCCGACAGCCGCAGCACCCCGGTGCTCGGGTCGTACCGATGGAGCTGCTCGCCCCCGGTGGTGATCTGCACCCCGTGCCCGGTGGTCAGCCGCTCGGCGAGCGCCTCCCGCACCCCGCCCCGCCTGAGCCGGATCTCCGCCGCCAACTCCTCGGCTGCGGTGTCGAGTTCGTCGACGTAGTTCCGGCGGCGGTAGAAGAACTCGCGGACCTGCTCGTGCGGGGTGAGGGTGTCGGGCGCCGGGCCGCGGTCGCCGGCGAGGACGGCGAGCTGTTCGGCGACGGCCCGGCGGTCGCGGCCGAGGTCCATGAGCAGGCGCGCCACGGCGGGCAGTCGGGCGGCCACCTCGTCGAGGTCCCCGGTGGTGACCCGTCCGGCGGCGATCTCCTCGCCGAGTGCGTCGCGCAGTTCGGCGGTGAGCCGGGCGCTGTCCGGCGGGGCGAAGTAGCCGGCCTCGACGCCGAAGGCCTCGGTGAGGCGTAGCAGGACGGGCACGGTGAGCGGGCGGGCGTCGTGCTCCAGCTGGTTGAGGTAGCTGGGGGAGAGGTCGATCAGCCGGGCGAGGGCGGCCTGGGTGAGGCCGCGTTCCTCGCGCAGGCGGCGCAGCCTGGCGCCGGCGAAGGCCTTCCCCATGACGTTCTCCCCACTACGCACCTGAGCCGACCGGGTGCGGGCAGCCTAGCCGGAAGATCCACCGTCCGGTCGTCGCAAGCTTCGCGGATTCGCCGGGGATCCTTCGCGGAAGTTGGCAGCGGTCCACCGGTGACGCCGGGTTCGCGAGCTGCCAGAGTCGGTGGTGCGGCCGGGAGGTGCGCAGGACAGCAGCAAGAACTCCAGCCCGGCCGCGGCCCGGAGTGCTGTCCGGGCGTCCACGTCCTGCGGTGTTCCACCGCCGCCCGGCGCCACCCGGCCGCCCACTCGCCCTCGCGGTGAGGTGCGTCACATCCTTCGCAAACATCCTTCGCAAACATCCTTCGCAAACATCCTTCGCAACGAGCACCCCTGGGGAGCAGACCCATGACTCAGCCGGTTCGGCAGCAGCAGGAGCAGCGCGCGGCGGAGCTCGCCGCCCGGTGGGCCTCCGACCCCCGCTGGGCGGGCGTCGAGCGCACGTACACGGCGGCCGACGTCGCCCGGCTGTCCGGTACCGTCCGCGAGGAGCACACGCTGGCCCGGCGCGGCGCCGAGCGGCTCTGGCGGCAGCTGCACGAGCAGGACTACATCCACGCCCTCGGCGCCCTCACCGGTGGGCAGGCCGTGCAGATGGTGAAGGCCGGGCTGCAGGCGATCTACCTGTCCGGCTGGCAGGTCGCGGCCGACGCCAACCAGGCCGGTCAGACCTACCCGGACCAGAGCCTGTACCCCGCCAACTCGGTTCCGCAGGTGGTGCGTCGGATCAACAACGCGCTGCTGCGGGCGGACGGGATCGACGCCGCCGAGGGCAACGACGGCCCGGACTGGCTGGTGCCGATCGTGGCCGACGCCGAGGCGGGCTTCGGCGGCCCGCTGAACGCCTTCGAGCTCACCAAGGGCATGATCGCGGCCGGCGCGGCGGGCATCCACTACGAGGACCAGCTGGCTTCCGAGAAGAAGTGCGGCCACCTCGGCGGCAAGGTGCTCGTCCCCACCGCCCAGCACATCCGCACCCTCAACTCCGCCCGGCTGGCCGCCGACATCGCCGACGTGCCGACGCTCGTCGTGGCCCGCACCGACGCGCTCGCCGCCAACCTGCTGACCAGTGACGTGGACGAGCGCGACGCCCGGTTCTGCACCGGTGAGCGCACCGCCGAGGGCTTCTACCGGGTCGAGCCCGGCATGGCGCCGGTGATCTCCCGCGGCCTCGCCTTCGCCCCGTACGCGGACCTGATCTGGGTGGAGACCGGCACCCCGGACCTCGCCCAGGCCCGGGAGTTCGCCGAGGCACTCAAGGCCGAGTACCCGGACAAGATGCTCGCCTACAACTGCTCGCCGTCCTTCAACTGGAAGGCCGCGCTGGACGATGACCAGATCGCCAAGTTCCAGCGGGAGTTGGGCGCGATGGGCTACCGCTTCCAGTTCATCACGCTGGCCGGCTTCCACGCGCTGAACCACTCGATGTTCCAGCTGGCGCGCGGCTACGCCGAGCACGGCATGACCGCCTACGTCGACCTGCAGGAGGCCGAGTTCGCGGCCGTGCCGGACGGCTACACCGCGGTGAAGCACCAGCGCGAGGTCGGCACCGGCTACTTCGACCTGGTCTCCACCGCGCTCAACCCGAACGCCGAGACCCTCGCGCTGACCGGCTCCACCGAGGCCGAGCAGTTCCACTGAGCCACCGCCAGGCCGGGACCTGAACCACCACCGAGCCACCCCGGCGGTCTCGTTGGGGACGAGCCCGCCTTCCACCCCGCCGCCCGGGGCCTCGTTGAGGGACGAGGCCCCGGGCGCCTTCCACCCGCCTCCTGGAGAACCGGATGAGCCAGCCCAGCCGTATCGAGGTCCTCGGCGAGCACGAGGACCGCTTCGACGAGATCCTCACCCCCGAGGCACTCGCCTTCCTCGCCCGTCTGCACGACCGGTTCGCCGGGCGCCGCGCCGAGCTGCTCGCCGAGCGCGAGCGCCGTACCGCCGTGCTGTCGGCCGGCGGCAGCCTGGACTTCCTCCCGGAGACCCGCGCCGTCCGCGAGGACCCCAGCTGGCGGGTGGCCGGCGCCGGGCCGGGCCTGCACGACCGCCGGGTGGAGATCACCGGCCCGCCCGAGCGCCGGATGACCGTCAACGCCCTCAACTCCGGCGCGAAGGTGTGGCTGGCCGACTTCGAGGACGCCACCTCGCCGACCTGGCACAACCTCGTCTCCGGCCAGCTCAACCTGGTCGACGCGATCGAGCGCCGGATCGACGACACCACCCCGGAGGGCAGGCGGTACCGCATCGGGGACGCCCCGGCCACCATCGTGGTCCGCCCGCGCGGCTGGCACCTCGACGAGCAGCACCTCGCGATCGACGGCCGCCCGGCCGTCGGCGCGCTGGTCGACTTCGGCCTGTACCTCTTCCACTGCGGCCGCCGGCAGATCGCGGCCGGCTCCGGCCCGTACTTCTACCTGCCCAAACTGGAGAACCACCGCGAAGCCCGGCTGTGGAACGAGGTCTTCACCTTCGCCCAGCACGAGTTGGGCATCCCGCACGGGACGATCCGCGCCACCGTCCTGATCGAGACCATCACCGCCGCGTTCGAGATGGACGAAATCCTCTACGAGCTGCGCGAGCACGCGGCCGGCCTCAACGCGGGCCGCTGGGACTACCTGTTCAGCCTGATCAAGAGCTTCGCCCAGCACGGCCCGCGCTTCGTCCTGCCGGACCGCGCCACGCTGACCATGACCCAGCCGTTCATGCGCGCCTACACCGACCTGCTGGTGCGCACCTGCCACCGGCGCGGCGCCCACGCCATCGGCGGCATGGCCGCCGCCATTCCGCAGCGCGACCCGGCGGCCAACGAAGTGGCGCTGACGAGGGTCCGGGCCGACAAGGAGCGCGAGGCCGGCGACGGCTTCGACGGCTCCTGGGTCGCCCACCCCGGCCTGGTCGACACCTGCCGCACCGCCTTCGACGCCGTCCTCGGCGAGCGCCCCAACCAGCTCGACCGCACCCGCGAGGACGTCGAGGTCACCGCCGCCGACCTGCTGGGCGTCCAGCGGCTCACCGCCGGCCTGCCCACCGAGCAGGGCCTGCGCTCCAACGTCGCCATCGCCCTTCGCTACCTCACCGCCTGGCTCGGCGGCTCCGGGGCCGTCGCCGTGTTCGGGCTGATGGAGGACGTCGCCACCGCCGAGATCGCCCGCTGCCAGCTCTGGCAGTGGCAGCACCACTGCACCCGCCTCACCGGCGGCTCGCTCGCCACCCCCGACCTGGTGCACCGGCTGATCGACCGCGAGCGGACCGTGCTGCTCGCCGAGGGATCCGACCCCGCACTGGTCGACCACGCCGTGCGGATCCTCACGGAGACCTCCCTCGGGGAGGACCTTCCCGCCTTCCTCACCACCGAGGCCTACGCCCGTCACCTCGTCCGCGTCCGCACCACGGCCTGAACCGCCCGCCCACCACGGAGGCAGCCAATGAACGCGATCCGACGGGTCGCCGTCGTCGGTGCCGGGCAGATGGGCTCCGGCATCGCCGAGGTCTTCGCCCGCGCCGGCCTGGACACCATCGTCTGCGAGAAGGACCCCGCCGCGCTGCGGGCCGCCCGCGGCCGCATCGACCGTTCCCTGCACCGCGCCGTCGACCGCGGCCGCATCGACCCGACCGACCGTGAGGACATCTGGGCGCACCTGCTGTTCGCCGACGACCTGGAGGCGCTCGCGGACCGCCAGCTCGTGGTCGAGGCCGTCGTCGAGGAGGAGGCGGTGAAGACCGACGTGCTCACGACCCTGGACAAGGTCCTCGTCGCCGAGGACGCCGTCCTGGCCACCAACACCTCCGCCATCCCCGTCACCCGGCTGGGCATCGCCACCACCCGCGCCTCGCACGTCCTCGGCCTGCACTTCTTCAACCCCGCCCCGGTGATGCCGCTGGTGGAGCTGGTCTCCTCGCTGCACACCGACCGGACCGTGCTGGAGCGGGTGGAGGCCTTCACCCGGGACACCCTCGGCAAACGCGTCATCCGCTCCCGCGACCGGGCCGGCTTCGTCGTCAACTCCCTGCTCGTGCCCTACCTGCTCTCCGCGATCCGGATGGCCGAGGCCGGCCACGCCACCCCGGAGGACATCGACGCCGGCATGGTCCACGGCTGCGCCCACCCCATGGGCCCGCTCCAACTCGCCGACCTCATCGGCCTGGACACCGTCGAGGCCATCGCCCGCTCCCTGTACGACGAGTACAAGGAGCCGCTGTACGCCCCGCCACCGCTGCTCTCCCGCATGGTCGAGGCCGGCCTGCTCGGCCGCAAGAGCGGCCGCGGGTTCCACGTCCACCAAGCGGCCTGACGACCCATCCGCCGGGCCGGCGTCACCGGCGAGCACGATGGTGGACCTTTCGGAATCAGGAGGGCGCCGCTCCGGCCGGCCGTGCGGCGTGTGCTCGGGCGGGTGGGGCGGCGGAGTCGTCCGCGGCCTCGAAACGCACCGTGGGCTCGAAGTTGGCGCGCCGGGCCGCGCGGCGGAAGACGGTCAGCACGGCCGGTCCGACGACGAGCACGGCGGTGAAGGTGGTGACGGCGCGGCCGGTGTCCCAGCCGAGCGAGGTGGCGAGGTCGAAGAGCAGGTAGCGGTGCCACTGCTCGGTGAAGGGCAGGCCGGGGAGGTAGGCGATGGAGCTGTTCGGGTCGGTCGAGAACGGCCAGAAGGAGAGGTTGAGCAGGAACCCGAAGAGGTAGCCGGAGAAGGCCCCGTAGGCGGCCAGCATCGGCACCTCCCAGCGGCGCCGGGCCGGCGGGAGCAGCCCGGCGAGCAGGCCGACGAAGGCGCAGCCGAACATCTGGTAGGGCATCCAGGGGCCGACTCCGCCGGTGAGCAGGGCGGAGGCGAAGAGCGAGGTGCACCCGAGGGTGAAGCCGAAGCCGGGGCCGAAGACGCGGCCGGCGAGGACGAGGATGAAGAAGACGGTCTCCACCCCGGCGGTGCCGGCGCCGAGCGGCCGGAGTCCGGCGTTGACCGCCGAGAGGACACCGAGCATGGCGAGGGCCTTGGCGTCGATGCCGCCGGCCGAGATCTCGGCGATGACGACGGCGAGGACCAGGACGAGCAGCGCACCGAAGATCAGGGGCGGGGCGTAGGAGGAGCCGAACGTCCCCGGGACGACGACGAACGGCCAGGTGAAGGCGACCAGGCCGATGAAGGCGGCCAGGGCGAAGACGACGCGGGCCCGGCCGGGGATGCGGACAGCGGTCATCGGGCGGCCTCCGCCGCCGCGAGGGCCTCGGCCACCTGCCGGATCGTCAGGTAGTCCAGTGGGGCGAGGATCTTGGCGGTCTGCGGGGCGAAGGTGGGCGAGGCGACGATGACCTCGGCGGTGGGGCCGTCCGCGACGACCTCGCCCTCGGCCATGACGACCACGCGGTCGGCGGCGGAGGCCACGAACTCGACGTCGTGGGTGGAGACGACGACCGTACGGCCTTCGGCGGCGAGGGCGTCCACGATGCCGGTGAGCGCTTCCTTCGCGTGGTAGTCGAGCCCCCGGGTGGGTTCGTCCAGCAGCACGACCCTTGGCGCGGCGGCCAGTTGGATCGCCAGGACGAGCGCCAGCTGCTGCCCCTCGGAGAGGTCCCGGGGGTGGGTGCCGTCGGGGATCCCGGGGGCGAGGCGGTCGAGGATCTGCCGTGCGGTCGGCCCGGGGGTGTGGCGTGCCTCCAGGTCGCTCTGGGCGAGCTCCTGGGCGACCGTCTCCAGGTACAGCAGGTCGGTGGGGGTCTGCGGGACGAGCCCGACCAGGTGCCGGGCCTGAGCCGCGGACAGGCGCTTGGGGTCCTTGGCCGGGCCGCCGTCGGAGCCGGTGACCTGCACGCTGCCGCCCTGGCGGGGGCCGGAGCCCTGGAGGGCCCACAGCAGCGAGGACTTGCCGGAGCCGTTGCGGCCCATCAGCGCGGTGACCTCGCCCGCCCGCAGCTCCAGCCCGACCTCACGGACGGCGGCCACCTGCCCGTAGCGCACCACGACCCGCTCGGCGGACAGGACGGTCTCCCCGGCCGCCGGTGCGTGACGCGCTGCCGGTGCGTGACGCGGAGCCGGTACGCGACGCGCTGCCGGTGCCGGGTGTGCGGCCAGGCGTTCCCGCAGCGGTGCGGCGGCTCGGCGGGCGTCGCGGACGGACAGCGGCAGGGGCTCCCAGCCGGCCAGGCGGCCGAGGTCGACGACGGGCGGCGCGATAGAGGTGGTCCGGAAGACCTCGGCGGGTTGCCCGTGCACGACGGTGCCGTCGCCGGGCAGGTAGGCGACCCGGTCGGCGTACTGGACGACGCGTTCCAGGCGGTGCTCGGCCAGCAGGACGGTGACGCCGAGGTCGTGGACGAGCCGGGTGATCGCGGCGAGCACCTCCTCGGCGGCGGTCGGGTCGAGCGCGGAGGTCGGCTCGTCCAGGACCAGGACGCGGGGGTGCGCGGTGAGCACCGAACCGATGGCGACGCGCTGCTGCAGGCCGCCGGAGAGCTCGTACAGGGCCCGGTGGCGCAGGTCGGCCAGGCCGAGCAGGTCGAGGGTCTCCTCGACGCGCTTGCGCATGACCTCCGGCGGGATCGCCAACTGCTCCATGACGTAAGCCAGTTCCTCCTCCACCGTGTCGGTGGTGAAGCCGGCCAGCGGGTCCTGGCCCACCACGCCGACCACGTCGGCGAGTTCGCGCGGCGGGTGGTGGGCGGTGTCACGGCCGTCCACGGTGACCCGGCCGCGCAGGGTGCCGCCGGTGAAGTGCGGCACCAGGCCGTTGACGGCGCCGAGCAGGGTGGACTTGCCGACGCCGGTGCGGCCGACCACGAGGCAGAGCTCGCCCTCCGGGATGTGCAGGTCGACGTCGCGCAGGACGGGCGTGGTCTCGCCGTCGTACACCACGCTGACCCGGTCGAATCGGATCACGTGCTCACCTCGGAGGTCGTGCGGTCGGTGCTGACGCCACTGCTGACGCCGGTACTGCTTCGGCGGGCGTCGGTGGCGGTGTCGGTGGCCCGTTCGGGCGTACGGCCGGGCGGCGGGGAGGCGATCCCGGCGGCGCCCGCCAGCAGCAGGGCGAGCACCGGGACGAGCGGCAGCGCCGGCCAGGTCAGCGGGTAGAGCGAGGGGTTGAGGTCGGTGGCGTCGTAGCCCACCGTGGCGAACAGCAGGACGGCGGCGGTCACCCCGCAGCCGGCGACCGCCCATTCGGCGGCCCGCCAGCGGTCCGGCCGGTAGGTGGTGCGCCGCACCCGCCGCCCGCCGAGGACGAGCCCCGCCACGCAGAGGACGGCACCCGCGAGGAAGGCCGGCAGGCCGAGCGCGGCGGGGGCCGTACCGTCCAGCAGCCCGTACACCCCGGCGCACAGGCCGCACATGCCGAGCAGCATCAGTGCGCCGGTGAGCCGGCGGGAACGCCGGGACGCGGTGCCGGAGCGCCCGTAGCCGCGCGAGTCCATCGCGGCGGCCAGGCTGAGCGAGCGTTCCAGCGCGTCCTCCAGGACCGGCACCACGATGCCGCGCAACGCGCGGACGCCCTTGCGCTGCCCGGCGCGCAACCGCCGTGCCCGGGCGACGCGTTGGACGCTCTGCACCAGCTGCGGCGCGACGCTCAGCGACACCGTGACGGCGACGCCGAGCTCGTACAGCGCCCCGGGCAGCACCCGCAGGGCACGCTTGGGGTTGGCCAGGGTGTTCGCCGCGCCGATGCAGCAGATCAGGCACGCCAGCCGCAGCCCGTCGAAGGCCGCCGAGAGCGTGGCCTCCAGCGAGACCGGGCCGCCCAGCTGAATGCCCGCGTACCAGGCCGGGGTGGGGATGTGCGGCAGGGAGAAGAGCAGGTGGTCGTGCGAGGTGATGCCGGTGGCGAAGACGCACCGGAACAGCACCCGGATCGCCACCACGGTCAGGGCCACCCACAGGTAGTAGGTGAACCCGCGCGCCCACGGGGCTTCGCTGCGCCGGGCGGTGACCACGTAGCCGAGCACGGCGAGGACGAGCAGGAGCAGCAGCGGGTTGGTGGTGCGGCTGGCCGCGGTCGCCAGCGCCAGCGCCCACGTCCACCAGGCCAGCGGATGCAGGTTCCGCGGACTGCGCCGGCCCCCCGCACCCAGGCCGGGGACGCGGGGCGGGGAGGCCGTGTCGCGCTTGTCGAGCATGGTCACCGGATCACTCCGCCCGGCGCCGGCGGCGGCGCGCGACGACCACGGTGGCCACACCGAGCAGCACGACGAGGACGGCTCCGAGTACGGCGGGGAGCATCGAGCCGGAGTCCTGCGGTGCGTCCGCCACCGGGTCGGCGTTCACCACTCCGCCCGGTACGGCGGGGGTGGCCGTCGGCGCGGCCGCGGCCTCCGCCGGCTGTGGGGTCGGCTGACCGGTCGGGGTGTCCGTCGGCGCCGCGCTGGGCGGGTCGACCGGCACCGGTGTGCCGGGCACCGGTGTGGGCTCGGCCGCGCCCGGCGGGGTGGCGCCGTCCTGGGGGGTGCCGGCGGTGCCGGCCCCCGGCGGTTTGGCGGGCACCGGGGCCCGCCCAGTTCCGGCGCCACCGCTCGTGCCGCTACCGCCGGTCGTACGCGCCCCTCCCGTACCGCCGGTGCTGCCGTTGGAGCCGCTGCCGCCGGTCGTGCCGGTGGCACCCGTCGAACTGCCGCCGGAGCCTCCCGAGGCACCACCGGTGCCGCCGGAGCCACCGGAGCCTCCTGAGGCGCCGCCGGAGCCGCCCGTGGCGCCCTGGCCGCCGGGGTCGGCCGGCTGCCCACCGGGACTGGAGTTGTGTGCCCGGACGCTGTCCGGCGAGAAGGCCGGGCGCCCCTCGGTGCCCTCGATGTTCGTACCGCCGAAGATCCACAGGTCCACGCTGCCGGGCTTCGGCTGGTACAGCATCGCGCCGAGCTGGCTGAACGACCACGTGTTCTGGCCCGGATCGGCGTGCCAGTACGACCAGTAGGCGGTGGTCGGGGGTGTCTGGACGCACTTCTCCTGGTCCGGCGTCGGGTACTGCTTGCCGCCCTGGAAACCGCTGTAGCCGATCCGGCAGATGAACGCCGGACCGTCGTGCCCGGTGCCGGTGGTCTTCCAGCCGCCCTGGTTGAGCAGGGCGTAGCCAGTGGTCGGGGTGGTGCCGCAGGAGCGCAGCAGCGGGCCGCCCCACTTCCCGAAGTCCACCGCGAGTACGGCCCCGGAGGTCGTGGTGCACTGATCCATCGGCAACGGCGTCGCAGCAGCCGGGGCCGCGCCCACGGCGACGCCGCCGAAGGCGAGCGCGAAGGTCAGCGCCGCCGCCCCGAGCAGCCGGGGGAGCCGCTCACGGAGTCCCCGGCTCACCGGTGACGCCCCGGAGCGGCCGCGTTGCGGCGGCGGGCGAGGATGACGGCCGCGGCGCCCAAGGCGGTCAGCAGACCGGCGCCCGCGGTCAGGGCCAAGGCCGGGGTGCCGGTGCTGGCCAGGCTGCCGGAACCGGTCCGCGCCGCCACGCCCTCGGCGGGGGCACCGCCGCCTCCGGCCGGCGCATCGACGCCGTCGGCGGGCCAGTTGGTCGGCGAGTTGGTCAGCGAGTTGGTCAGCGAGTTGGTCGGGCCGCCGCTGGTGGCGGGAGCGGCGGTGGGCGAAGCGGACTCGGTGGAGGTGGGCGAGCCCGTCGGGCTCGGCGTGCCGGTGGGTGTGCCAGGCGGTGTGCCAGGCGGTGTGCCAGTGGGCGTGCCGGTCGGCGTGCCGGTGGGCGTGCCAGTGGGTGTGCCGGTGGGCGTCCTGGTCGGAGTCCCCGTCGGCGTGCCGGTCGGAGTCGGCGTCGGAGTGGGCGTCGGAGTCGGCGTGCCCCCGAGGTTCCTGGACAGCGTGCCGAAGGAGATCCCGGTGGCACCGCCCACCACCTGGGTGGACGCGCGGACGTTCGAGCCCCGCTGCCCGGCGGACGCGACGTTGAACCCGCCGTCGCCGTTCTGCTGGCCGGCGAGGAAGTCGAGCGCCTTCGCGATCTGCCCGCCGTAGCCGGCCTTGCGCAGCGTCATGCCCTGGACGGCGAGGGCGGCCGAGTTGGTGGAGTCGCCGGCTGCGCCGGGGAAGCCGCCGTCGGGCAACTGCTGGGCGGCGAGCCAGGTGAGCCCCTTGTCGACGGCCTGGGCCGCCTCGTCGCCGGGGACGAGGGCGAGGGCCATGACGGCCATCGCGGTGCTGTCCACGTTGGAGTCGCCGGTGGCGGGGATCAGGCTCGGCCAGGAGCCGTCCGGGTGCTGGAGGCCCCTGAGGTAGGCGATCGCGGGCGCGGCGTTGGTGGCGTCCCCGGCCCGGACCTGGGCGATGACGCCCAGCGACTGGGAGAACACCGAGGCCGCGTAGGTGTAGTTGCCGGGTGCCGCGCAGCCGGTGTTCTGGTCGGCCTTGGCGCAGAGGGCCTGGTCCAGGGCGGCGATCAGGTCGTGGCCGCCGAAGGCCCGCGGGTCGCGGCCGACGATCTCGGCGAGCAGCGCCGCCTTGCCGATCGAGCCGCCGTCCGCGTACTCGGTGCCGACGGCGGTCCAGTCGTTGACGGTCCGCTCGTTGGGGTCCTTGCCCTGCTGGTCCAGGAAGTCGACGATCCTGCGCAGCGCGGCGTCATCGGTACCGGTCGCCGCGAGGGCGTAGGCCCCGTCGATGGTGAGGCCGAAGTCGGCGAAGGTCGGGAAGGCCTCGTAGTAGTGACCGTCGATCAGCTGGGCCGGACCGGTGAGGTAGGCGCTGCCCCTGCCCAGGTCGGGGGTGCGCCCGGCGGCCGGGGCCGGTGCCGTGGTGGCGCCGTCGGGGCGGGTTCCGGCGGCGGCCTGCGGCCGGGTCGGCGACGGGATCGGGTCGGCGGCGGCGGTGCCGGGGTGTCCGAGCAGGACCGTTCCGCAGGCGGCGGCCGCGACGGTTCCGGCGACCACCAGGGAGGCGAGGTCCCGGCTTGTGTGACGTGTGCGACTGCTGCTGACCCTCACGACGACTCCCTCGTCGGTCGACGCAGGAGACCATGGCGCAGCCGACGGCCGCCTTGGGACACGGGCCGTCAAGAGCTGCGTCGTAGTCCGCGACGACGCAAGTGCTGTGTGTACAGGCCCCCGGTCCAGGCATTCCGGCTCACCCACCGAGGTGGGCCTACGGTTGCGGGTCAGCGCCGGAGTCGGACCGGCTTCCCCTGAACGCCGAGGGCTAAAAACCGGTTCATCAGACCACGCCGGTCAACAGGGAGTCAACGGATCGTCAGATAGCTCACACCACCTCGTCGGCCGGTCCTCGCGGTGGTGCACGGGCGGGCGGACGCCCGGAACTCCGGGCAGGGCGGCCGACCCTGAGCACCGGCGCCCGGCCCTTCCGCATGGAGGACGGGCGCCGGTTCGCTCACGTGTCAGGGCGCCGTGATGCCCGGCTGGGCACCGGCACCGAAGGACCAGCCCTCGACGTCGCCGGGGGCCGGGTCGTAGCTGCCCGCGCCCAGGTTGCTGTACGACCAGGGCCCGCCGTGCTGGGCGTGCCAGTACGACCAGTAGGCGCTGCCGGTCGGGTTGGTGCAGGTGGCGGGCAGCGCGTTGATCTTGCAGACGAAGCCCGGGAAGCGCGGGTGGAAGGCGTACGAGAACCCGGCGCCGGTGAGCGCGGCGAGCCCGTTGGCGGGGTCGCCGGGGGCGCAGCCGGTCTCGATGCCGCCGCCGACGGCGGTGAAGTCGACCACGACGGTGACGCCGGTGGTTCCCCTGCAGGCCGCCGCCCGGGCCTGCGGGGCCTGGACGGCGGAGACGCCGAGCAGGCCGGCGGTGAGGGCCGCCGCGGCGGCGATCGACCCGAGCATCCGGCGGACGGGGCGGGCCGGGGTGAGGGTTTCGGTCATCGGAACTCTCCTCGTGGGATCAGGGGTTCGGAGACTCAGCGGGCGGCCGGGGTCGGGCAGGCCAGGGCGGGGGCGTCGGGGCGGGCCCCGGCGGCGGAGAGGGTGGCCAGCGGGGCGCCCGCCAGGCCGAGGACGGCCTGCGCGGTGGCCCGGGCGCCGCTGCCCGCGTTGAAGCCCGTCGCGTCGTAGGCGACCGCGCCGCGCACCGCCGGGTCGGCGGAGCAGCCCTGCTGGAACTTCACCAGCCGGCTCCAGCCCTTGAGGCCCGCGCCGAGGCGCCCACCGGCGAGCAGTGCCTCGGTGGCCAGGCCCGTGGTGTTGGCGTTGGAGGTGGTCGCCCCGGCGGCCGCGAAGCCGCCGTCGGCGTTCTGGTGGGCGGCGAGCCAGGTGAGGCCGGCGTCCGCCTTGGCGGTACGGCCGGTGGCGGCGAGGGCCTGGGCGGCGAGCGCGGTGGCGTCGGGGTCACTGGTGCAGGTGGGCTGGCCGAAGGAGACCGGGTAACCGCCGTCCGCGCACTGGCTGTTCGCCAGGAAGTCGACGGCCGCGGCGGGGGCGCCGCCGGGGGAGCGGTGCAGGGCGATCAGGGCGAGGGACTGGCCGAAGGCGTTGCTGTAGTCGCCCCACTGCGAGCGGTCGGAGAACCGTCCTTCGGCGGTCTGCAGCGAGCGCAGCCGGGCCGGCAGGTCGACGCCGCCGAAGGACGCCGGGTCCGCTCCGCGTACCTCGGCGGCGAGCAGCAGCTTCGCGGTGGCGCCCGCGTAGGCCTCGGTGGTCCCGTCGCCGAGGTAGCCGGAGACGATCTCGGGCTTCGCCAGCCAGGCGGTGGCCTTCGCGGCGGCCTCGTCGGAGCTGTGCGAGGCGGCGAAGGCCAGCACGGCGTCGACGGTCAGGCCCTGGTCGGGGTAGGCGGTGCCGTTGAAGACGGACTCGAAGTGGTCGCCGTCCACGAGCTGGCGGGCCAGCCAGCCGCCCGCGGCGGCGTCGGGACGAACGGTCCGGGAGGACGTGGTGTCGGCGTGGGCGGCGGTGGCCGCCGGGAGCGCGGTGGCGAGCGCCAGGGCGGGTATCGCGAGCAGACCGAGGGTGCGGCGGAGCGCGGGCATGGGTGCCTTTCCGGGCCTGGACGCAGGGGCCCGGGGGACGTCGGCACCACGCCGGGCAGCCCTCGGAGCTCCGGCCCGCAGACCACGACGGGAGGAGGGACGACACATCCCCGCCGACGGGTACTCGGGCTCGCCACCGACATTGCCGTCGGCGGCCTACCGTTGCGGGTCAGCGCCGGATTCGGACCGGACTTCCCCCGTCGACGGAGTCACAACGTGACGGCTCATCATGGCGAAACGGAAAAGACCGGGTCAAGAGATCGTGCGTCACATCACGGCGGCACCAGCGACGGGCGGAGCGCCGCCCCGGGCGGGGGCGGCGCACCGCGAGTGCCGTCAGCGGTGATGGAACTCCGGCGGGCGCTTCTCCGCGAAGGCCGCCATGCCCTCCTTCTGATCAGCCGTCGCGAAGACGGCGTGGAAGAGACGGCGTTCGAAGCGGACGCCCTCGGCGAGGGTGGTCTCGTACGACCGGTTGACGGCCTCCTTGAGCATGATCGCCGCCGGGGTGGACATCGCCGCGACGGTCTCGGCGGTGGTCAGGGCCTCGGCCGGCAGTCGGTCGGCGGGGACGATGCGGGAGACCAGTCCGGCCCGCTCGGCCTCCTCGGCGCCCATCGTCCGGCCGGTCAGGCACAGCTCCATGGCCTTCGCCTTGCCGATCGCACGGGTGAGCCGCTGCGAGCCGCCGATGCCCGGGATGACGCCGAGCTTGATCTCCGGCTGCCCGAACTTCGCGGTGTCCGCCGCCAGCAGGATGTCGCACATCATCGCCAACTCGCAGCCCCCGCCCAGCGCGTAGCCGGCGACGGCGGCCACCACCGGCTTGCGCAGGGCGGCGAAGCGGTCCCAGGCGGCGAACCAGTCGCCGAGGTAGGCGTCGACGAACTCGAGGGGCTGCATCTCCTTGATGTCGGCGCCGGCCGCGAAGGCCTTCTCCGAGCCGGTGACCAGCAGGCAGCCGATGTCCGGGTCCCGGTCGAAGTCCGTTGCGGCCGCGACGACTTCGTTCATCAGGAGCGTGTTGAGCGCGTTGAGCGCCTTCGGCCGGTCGAGCGTGATCAGCCCCACCCGTCCCCTGCGCTCGACCAGGATCGTCTCGTAGGTCTCGGTCACTTGCCGCCCTCCCGCAGAGTGGTGATGATCGCCGAGAAGTCCAGGCCCGCACCCTCGGCCGCCGCGAAGTCCGCGTACAGCTGCGCCGCCCTGCGTCCGAGTTCGGTCGGCAGGCCCGCTGCCTCGGCGGCCCCGGCGGCCAGCCCGAGGTCCTTGGCCATCAGCGCGGCGGCGAACCCGGCCGGGTACCCGCGGTTCGCCGGACTGGCCGGCACCGGCCCGGGGACCGGACAGTTGCTGGTGAGTGCCCAGCACTGGCCGGAGGCCGTCGAGGCGACGTCGAACAGCGCCTGGTGGCTGAGCCCCAGGCTCTCCCCGAGCACGAACGCCTCGCTGACCGCGATCATCGAGATGCCGAGGATCATGTTGTTGCAGATCTTCGCCGCTTGCCCCGCACCGGGGGCGCCGCAGTGCACCACCTTGCGGCCCATCGCCTCCAGCACCGGGCGGGCGCTCTCGAAGTGCTCCTTCTCCGCGCCGACCATGAAGGTGAGGCTCGCGGCCGTCGCACCGACCACTCCGCCGGAGACCGGCGCGTCCACCGCGCGGTGCCCGGCGTTCACCGCGAGCTCGTGCGCCGCCCTGGCGTCCGCGACGTCGATCGTGGAGCAGTCGACGAAGAGTGTTCCCGGGCCGGCGGCGGGCAGCAGCTCCGCGTAGGCGGCCAGGACGTGGCGGCCGGCCGGCAGCATGCTGATGACGACGTCGGCCCCGCGGACGGCCTCGGCCGCGGACCGCGCCGGGCGGACGCCCGCCTCCTCCGCCTGCCGCAGCGCCTCCGGCACCAGGTCGTAGCCGGTCACCCGGTGCCCGGCCCTGACCAGGTTGGCGGCCATCGGGCCGCCCATGTTGCCCAGTCCGATGAATCCGATGTCGTGGGTCACCAGCGCTCCAGGGGGGTGGTGGCGGCGAGGCCGAGTTCGCGCTCGCCGAGCGGGGCGAAGTAGCGGGCCACGGCGGCGGGTTCGACGGCGCTCAGGGTGTCCGGGCTCCACCGCGGCGAACGGTCCTTGTCGATCACCTGGGCCCGGATGCCCTCCGCGAGGTCCCGGGTGGCGAGCGCCGCGCAGGAGGTGCGGTACTCCTGGTCGAGCACGGCCTCCAGGGGGCCCAGCGCCCGGGCCCGGCGCAGCGCCGCCAGCGTCGCCTTCACGGCGGTGGGCGAGTTGGCGGTGATCCGGTCCACGGCCTTCTTCGCCTCGGGTTCACCGCTGTCCCGCAGCCGGTCGAGGATCTCCTCGACGGTGCCGGCCGCGTAGCAGCTGTCGATCCATCCGCGCTGCCCGTCCAGCCGGCCGGGCGGTGCGGGTTCGACGTGCCGTTCGAGGGCGTCGTGCACGGGCAGCTCGGCCAGGTCGTCGAGCAGGGCCGGGAGGCGCTCGGCCGGCACGAAGTGGTCGGCGAGCCCGCAGAGCAGCGCGTCCGCGGCGCCGACCGAACCCGCGGTCAGGGCGAGGTGGGTACCCAGCTCGCCCGGGGCGAGGGCGAGCAGGTAGGTGCCGCCCACGTCGGGCACGAAGCCTATCCCCGTCTCCGGCATGGCCACCCGGGTGGTCTCGGTGACGATCCGGACGCTGCCGTGGGCGGAGACCCCGACCCCGCCGCCCATCACGATGCCGCTCATGACGGCGACGTAGGGCTTGGAGTACCGGGCGATCCGGGCGTTGAGGCGGTACTCGTCGCGCCAGAACTCCTCGACGGCGCCTTGGTCGCCGCCGGTGGCGGCGCGGTGGATGGCGACGATGTCGCCGCCGGCGCAGAAGGCCCGGTCGCCGGCGCCGGTGACGACGACGGTGTCGACCCGCTCGTCCTGCTCCCACGCGTCCAGGGCCGCCGAGACCGTCCGCACCATGCCGTGGGTGAGGGCGTTCAGGGCGGCGGGCCGGTTGAGGACGATCAGCCCGGCCCGGCCCTCCCGCTGGACGAGGACCTCCTCGGTGTCGTTCCCGGTCATCAGGCGGCCCCGGTCAGGCCGCGGGCGACGATGACGCGCATGATCTCGTTGGTCCCTTCCAGGATCTGGTGCACCCGCAGGTCGCGGACGATCTTCTCGATGCCGTACTCGGCGAGGTAGCCGTAGCCACCGTGCAGTTGGAGCGCCTGGTTGGCGACCTCGAAGCCGGTGTCGGTGGCGTGCCGCTTGGCCATCGCGCACAGCTGCGGTGCCCGCCGGTCGCCCCGGTCCAGGGCGGTCGCCGCGCGCCACACCAGCGCCCTCGCCGCCTCCAACTCCGTCGCCATGTCGGCGAGTCGGAACTGCAGCGCCTGGGCGTGCAGCAGTCGGGCCCCGAACGCCTCACGGTCGGCGAGGTAGGCCACCGCACGTTCCAACGCACTCTGGGCGCCGCCCAGCGAGCAGGCCGCGATGCCCAGCCGGCCGCCGTTGAGGCCGGCCATGGCGATGCGGAAACCCTCGCCCTCCGCCCCGAGCAGGCGGTCGGCGGGCAGCCGGACGCCGTCCAGCAGCACCTGCCGGGTCGGCTGGGCGTTCCAGCCCATCTTGTGCTCGTTCGGACCGAAGGACAGCCCCCGGTCGTCCCGGTCCACGAGGAACGCGGAGACGCCGCCCGGCCCCGGGCCGCCGGTGCGCGCCATCACCACGTACACCTGGGACGTGCCCGCCCCGGAGATGAACTGCTTGACGCCGTCCAGCACCCACTGGTCGCCGTCGCGCACGGCCCGGGTGGTGAGCGCGGCGGCGTCGGAGCCGGCGCCGGGCTCGGTGAGGCAGTAACTGCCCAACTGCTCGGCCGTGCAGAGCGCCGGCAGCCAGCGGGCACGCTGCGCCTCGGTCCCGTAGCGGTCCACCATCCAGCCGACCATGTTGTGGATGGACAGGTAGGCGGCGATCGACGGGCAGCCGGTCGCGAGCGCCTCGAAGGCGACCACCCCGTCCAGTCGGGAGAGCTCCGATCCGCCGACGTCCTCGCGCACGTACACACCGGCCAGGCCCACGTCCGCCGCCTTGCGCAGCACGTCGACCGGGAAGTGCTCGTCCCGGTCCCAGGCCACCGCGTGCGGGGCGAGGTGCTCGTCGGCGAAGGCCCGGGTCGCCTCCGCGACGGCGCGCTGGTCGTCCGTCAGGTCACTTGCGTGCACCGTGCTCATCCCATCGTCGGCATGGTGAAGCTCGCGCCCTCCTTGACCCCGGAGGGCCAGCGCGAGGTGACGGTGCGGGTGCGGGTGTAGAAGCGGATCGAGTCCGGGCCGTGCTGGTTGAGGTCGCCGAAGCCGGAGCGCTTCCAGCCGCCGAAGGTGTGGTAGGCGATTGGCACCGGGATCGGCACGTTGACCCCGACCATGCCGGTGTTCACCCGGCGGGCGAAGTCCCGGGCGGTGTCGCCGTCCCGGGTGTAGATGGCCACGCCGTTGCCGAACTCGTGCTCGCTCGGCAGCCGCAGCGCCTCCTCGTAGTCAGCGGCGCGGACCACGGTCAGGACCGGGCCGAAGATCTCCTCCCGATAGATCCGCATGCCGGGGGTGACCCGGTCGAACAGCGAGGCGCCGAGGAAGTAGCCGTCCTCGTGGCCGGGAAGGCGGAAGTCCCGTCCGTCCACGACGAGTTCGGCTCCCTCCCGGACCCCGAGGTCCAGGTAGCCGCGGACCCGCTCCAGGGCGTCGCGGCCGACCAGCGGACCGAAGTCGGCCGCCGGGTCGTCCGAGCGGCCGACCTTCAAGGCGGCGATCCGCTCGACCAGCTTCGCCACCAGCGCGTCCGCGGTCTCCTCCCCGACCGGGACGGCGACCGAGATCGCCATGCAGCGTTCGCCGGCCGAGCCGTAGCCGGCGCCGACGAGGGCGTCGGCGGCCTGGTCGAGATCGGCATCCGGCATCACGATCATGTGGTTCTTCGCGCCGCCGAAGCACTGTGCGCGCTTGCCGTGCGCCGCCGCGGTCGCGTAGACGTACTGGGCGATCGGGGTCGAACCGACGAAGCCGAGCGCCTCGACCCGGGGGTCCTCCAGCAGCGTGTCCACGGCCTCCTTGTCGCCGTTGACGACGTTGAGCACGCCCGGGGGAAGCCCCGCTTCGAGGAAGAGCTCGGCCAGGCGCAGCGGCACCGAAGGGTCGCGCTCGGAGGGCTTGAGGACGAAGGCGTTGCCGCAGGCCAGCGCGGGCGCGGCCTTCCAGAGCGGGATCATCGCCGGGAAGTTGAACGGCGTGATGCCCGCGACCACGCCGAGTGGCTGGCGCATCGAGTAGACGTCGATGCCGGTGCCGGCGTTGTCGCTGAACTCGCCCTTCAACAGGTGCGGGATCCCGGCGGCGAACTCCACCACCTCCAGGCCGCGCTGGATGTCGCCGTGGGCGTCGGCCACGGTCTTGCCGTGCTCGGCGGAGAGCAGCCGGGCCAGGTCCTCCTTCTCCTGCTCGACCAGGTGCAGGAAGCGCAGCAGCACCCGCGCCCGCCGCTGCGGGTTCCAGGCGGCCCACTCGGGCTGGGCCTGCGCGGCGTCGGCGATCACCGCCTCGACCTCGGCCCGGTCGGCCAGCGGCACCCGGGCCTGCACCCGGCCGGTGTTGGGGTCGTACACGTCGCCGAACCGGCCGGACGTCCCGGCGACGCGCTTGCCGCCGACGAAATGGGTCAGTTCACGGACCATCGGTTCCTTCTCTCATCGTGGATGGGGAGAGGAGGAATGGAGAGACCACCGCCACCGTCCGGGCGCACGGTCGTGCGCGCCTACGGCGGTCCGGCGGTTGACGTCAGCGTCGGGGGAGCAGGTGTGCCCCGACGGTCAGCACGGCAGGGCAAGGGGCAGCGGAACGGGAAAGGCAGCCCGGAGTCATGCGTGTCGTCTCCATCCTCGTGGAAAACACGGACCACCCGCGGCCGGTATCCTGACTCCCGGATCCACGCCCGCCCCCAGGCCTTCCCGGCTGGCTGCCAGTGGCCGTCATCCACGAGGACGAACTCCCCGGTCACAGTGGCGGGACCGTGCCGGACTCACACCGGCTTCCCTGACACCGCGGACCTGGCATCGACCATATAGTCGGACGTCCTAGTAAGTCCAGAGGTCCGGGGTCCGAGGCCCGCGGCGCGCCCTGCTGTCGTGACCTCCCCCGCGTCCCCCCCCCGGGTCGTGCGTCAGGCCTGGTCGGAGGCGTCGCCGTAGACGTTGTCGGGGCTGACCACCCGGGTGATGGCCCGGCCGAGCAGGGTGCTGGGGTTCTCGCCGTTCGAGGGGATGTCCGTGTTGAGCAGGATCACCATCGTCGCCTTCTGGGCGGGCAGGTAGACCGTCAGACTCTGGTAGCCGGGCAGGGAGCCCGCGTGGCCGATCCACCCGTGGTTGATGTCGATGCCCAGTCCGTAGGCGTCACCCGGCGCGCCGGTGGGGTGCGCGTCGAGGCGCTCCGCCTGGGTCTTCGGGGACAGCAGGCCGCCGGTCGCGACGTTCTCCGCCCAGGAGCGCATGTCGTCGAGGTCCGAGATCATCGCGCCGGCTGCCCAGCCCCAGCTCGGGTTGAAGTCCGTGGCATCCGCCACCGTGCCGTCCGGCGTCATGTCGGTGTAGCCGTGGGCGTGCGGCAGCGGGAACTCCGCCGCCACCGGCAGGAAGGTGCGGTCCAGGCCGCTCGGCCGCGTGATCAGGTCCCGGATCGCGTCCCGCAAGGGGCGGTGGGTGACCTTCTCGACGACCAGGCCGAGCAGCACGGTGTTGGTGTTGGAGTAGTCGAACTGCGTGCCGGGCGGGAACTGGTTGGGATGCTCGAAAGCGATGTCGAGCAGCTCGTTCGGCGACCACTGGCGATGCGGCTCGGTCGTCAGCAGGTGCTGGAAGCCCGGGTCCTTGCTGTAGGCGAACAGGCCGCTGCGCATGTCCGCGAGCTGACGCAGCGTGATGTGCTCTCCGTCGGGCACCCCGTCGACGTATGCGGAGATCGGGTCGTCCAGGCCGACCTCGCCGCGGTCGACGAGCTGGAGCAGCGCGGTGACGGTGAAGGTCTTGGTCTCGCTGCCGATCCGCATGTTCAGGTCGGTTCGCATCGGGGCGCAGTCGCTCGTGTCCGCGACGCCGAAAGCCCGTACGTAGCGCGGCTGTCCGGGCTTCCAGACGCCCACGATCACGCCGGGGACACCGGCGTCGGCGGCCGTCTGCCGGATCACCCGGTCCAGCTTGGCCGCGGTCGCTTCCCAGGACTGCGACGCGGCGGCCGGTTCCCTGGGGACCGGTACGGCCGCCGCGGGCGCGGCGATCCCGGGCAGGGAGGCTGCCA
Source organism: Kitasatospora sp. NPDC029367 (assembly GCF_055569135.1). Taxonomy (NCBI): domain Bacteria; kingdom Bacillati; phylum Actinomycetota; class Actinomycetes; order Kitasatosporales; family Streptomycetaceae; genus Kitasatospora; species Kitasatospora sp. NPDC029367. The sequence goes on along the minus strand of NZ_JBVHYH010000029.1, from coordinate 62,222 downwards.
GGCAGGCAGAGATGGTCGTCACGGTGCGCAGCAGGGCAGATCGGCCCGTTCGGATAGGCATACGCCCCTGGATAGGTCGTTCCAGGCTTCTGCCCGCGGCACCGCACCGGCCCCCCTACGGACATTCATCCGAATGCCTCCGGGATCGCCGCGCATCGGGATCGCGGTGCAGCGGACCCCGACGGCGTCAGCGCGTGATGCGGTCGATCACCAGGCGCTCGAAGAGGTCCTCGGGCAGGTCGTCCTGGTACCGCTCGACCGAGCGATGCGCCGCGGCCGGGTCGCCGTGCCAGCGGCTGATGACGTCCTCGTTGAAGTCGATCAGCCGGCGCACGTCGTCCGGGGTCAGCTCGGGGTGGAACTGGCATCCGAAGACCCGCTCGCCGTAGCTCAGCGCCTGGACGGAGGTGTGCTCGTTGCGGTACTCGATCCGCACGCCGTCCACTTCCTCGATCTGCGGACTGATCGCCTGGTAGTGGAACGACGGCACGACGCCGACGCCCCGGCGGTCGCCGACCCGGTTCACCTCGGTCAGGCCGACCTCGATGCCCGAGGTGTCGATGATCGAGCCCGGACGCAACGCCTCGGCGATCAGCTGCGAGCCCAGGCACACGCCGACCACCGCGGGGCCGGTGTCGCCGTCACGCCCGTTCGCGTCGGCGACGAGTTCCCCCATCAGCTTGATGGTCGCGCGCATCCACGCGGCGTCGGAGTGCACAGACGTCTGGCCTCCGGTGAACACGTACGCCAAGGCCGGCTGTTGCCGTCGCGCGGTCAGCTCGGCCGCCTCGGTCACCAGGTCCAGGCGGCCGCAGCTCAGGCCGGCTCGGGTCAGCCGCTGCTCGATCCGGTCGGCGTAGTCGAGACTGTCGTAGATCAGCCCGTCCGCGACGCAGATCTGCACGTCCACCGGCACGATCCCCACCCCTCTTACTCGAAGAACCTCGACCACAGGTTGAGGGCCGAGTCGACGCACTGGACGAAGCTCAGGATAGCCACGATCGTCACTGCGAGGTTGACCTTCGTCACCCGGCGCAGCTGGTCGTGCTCCAGTTTGCGTTCCACCGCGCGCCGCGCCATGTCGAGCAGGGTGTCGGTGCGCTCGCGCACCTTCTCGGTCTCCCACGCCTCCAGGACACTGTCGCGCAGCTTGAGCACGTGGAAGTCGTAGCTGAACGTGGGCCGCACCAGCGCCTGGTAGTCGGCGCGCAGCCGTCGTTCCAGCGAGATGAGCAGTTCGGGGTCCTCGTTCAGTGCCATTTCGCGGACGATCCGTTCCGCGGCACTGGCGGAGCGTTCGAGTCGGGCGTAGTGCACGTTCAACTGACCGAGAAGGTGTTCGAGTTGGTCGAGCGTCTCGCCGGGGCCGTCCCGGGAGGCCAGCAGGAAGAAGGCGTATCCGGGGTAGAAGAACTCCTGCGGCCACGTCGACTCGGAGGGGATCGGTGCGGCGGAGCGGGGGTAGATCAGGTGCCGCAGCGCATCGGAGAGGGTCGCCCGGCCGGGTGCCGGGTGGGTGGTCCAGCCCGCGTAGGTGAGGTTGAAGTACGGCAGGACCGTGGGACACGGCGGCCCCTGTCGGCACCGGTCGGACATCGCGGTGAGGGCCGGCAGCAGCTCGTCCCTGATGCGCGTGGTCAGGTCGTCGCGGCCCTTCGGCCCGAAGCCGTCGATGAGCTGCTCCCGCTGCCTCCCGGTCCACCCCTCGACGACGCGCATGTGCACGGCCACCGACCCGTAGCCGTCCGGGAACAGGATGCCGGTGACGTGCAGCTCCACCGGTAGCGCCGTCGTCTCCCGCACGATCGCCGTCAGCCGCGCGTCGAACTCCTCCGACCCGGCGAAGTGGGTGAGCAGGTCGACCGGCGGATTGCCGAAGGTGAGCGAGCCGCGCAGGAACTGGTCCAGGGACCGGTGCACCAGCGTGAGGCGCCCCTGCGGATCGAGTCGGCCGTCCGCCGGAACGGCGAAGCCCGGAGAGTCCGCGAGCGAGACCGGCCCGGGGAAGAAGGGCCCGGTCAGCAGGAGCAGGGCGTCGCCGCAGAAGTCGACGCCCGGCTCCGCAGGCGGCGGCGCAGCAGGCTCACGCGGATGCGGTATCAGCACTCCGCCCGGTAGTCCGGCCTTGTCCGGGACAGGTCCAGCGCCGTCCATGCGACCGCCCCCCAACGAATCCGGCATCTCCGGCCTTTGCCGACTTCCGAGCTCCCCGTGACAGGCGTCCGGCGCGCCGTCCTGTTCGGAGCTCCGCTTCCGATTCACCCTGGCAGGCTGCCCCCGACGGCGAACACGCACATCAGTCTGCGCGGGGAGTTCTGACAGCGCATCCGGCTCGACGCAAGAAGGCGCCGGGATTCCGGTTCGCGGGTCGGAACCCCTCCGCGCCGCTCCGGGCGCCCTTCCCCCCGCGAGCGCCCCGGCGCATGCTGATGCCGGGCCGGACAACGGCGTCCCGCCCGCGGAGGGGGGCCGGCATGGACTACGAGGACCTGTTCGCACGCATCAACGAAGCGGTTCGCCCCGTCCTGGCCGAGGGAACCGTCGCCCAGTACATCCCGGCCCTCGCCGCCGTCGACCCCCACCGGTTCGGCCTCGCGATCGCGGACACCCACACCCGCAAACCGCCGCGCGGTACCGGGGACTGGCAGGTCCCGTTCTCCATCCAGTCCATCTCCAAGGTGTTCACCCTCGCCCTGGTCCTGGCCGGCGACGGCGACTCGCTCTGGACCCGGGTGGGGAAGGAACCCTCCGGGTCACCCTTCAACTCCCTTGCCCAGCTTGAGCGGGAGAACGCGATCCCGCGCAACCCGTTCGTCAACGCCGGCGCGCTGGTGACCACCGACCGGCTGCTCACCCTCACCGGGGACTCCCGGGGCACCCTGCGCGAGTTCCTCCGCACCGAGAGCGGCAATCCCCGCATCGACTTCGACGCCCAGGTCGCCTGGAGCGAGAGCCAGCACGGACACCGCAACGCCGCGCTCGCCCACCTGCTGGCCGACCACGGCCGCCTCGACAACCCCGTCCCGGACGTCCTCGACCACTACTTCTGGCAGTGCGCCCTCACCATGAGCTGCCGCGACCTCGCCCTCGCCGCAGGGTTCCTGGCCCGGCACGGCCTCCGGGCCGACGGCACCCGGCTGCTCACCCGCAGCGAGGCCAAGCGCATCAACGCCGTCATGCTGATCGGCGGCACCTACGACGCCGCGGGCGAGTTCGCGCACCGCGTCGGCCTGCCCGCCAAGAGCGGGATCGGCGGCGGCATACTGGCCGTCATCCCGGGGCGCGGAACGCTCTGCACCTGGGGGCCGGCCCTCGACACCCACGGCAACTCGATCGCGGGCATCACCGCGCTCGACGCCCTCACCACCCACACCGGCTGGTCCATCTTCTGACCGGCGGTGCCCGGACCGGCCGGGGGGCCACCGGGCGGTCTCCGGTCCGAGCAGCCTCACGCCTCTTCCGCGGGGAGGGCCTGCCGTGTTGCGTAGCGGCTGCGCATCGCGTCGCTCGCCGCGGGACCTGCGGCGAAGACATACGTGGACGACGGCAACACCTACCAGGGCACCGAGGAGATCGAGGGGTGGCTCGGTCGATCCGCCACCCAGTTCAGCTACACCATCCAGCTCACGGGCGCCGAGCAGACCGACGCGACCCACTACATCGCCACCCACCATCTCGAAGGCGACTTCCCCGGCGGCACCGTCGATCTGCGCTACCGGTTCACCCTCCGCGACGACCTCATCGAACGCCTCGTCATCGAGCCCTGAGTCCGCTCACCTGCTGCCACCGGCCGTGCCGCTCGCTCTCCGTGCCGCTCGCTGTCCGCGCCGCGTCAGACCTGGTTGTTCCACATCCGGAACATCGCGCAGCTGCCCTGGTCGTCGAAGGTCACCGTCCAGAGGTTGGCGAAGGTGCCGAGCTCCTTGTAGACGCCGGTGCCCCTGATCGCGGCCGTGTCCCCGTTGATCAGGAGAATCGACCACTCGAAGTCCCAGCCGCCCCGCTGCCACACCTCCCGGGACTGCCAGCCCTGCACGATCTCCGCGCGGCCGATCCAGTCGGTCTCGTACGGCCACTCGTGGTACTCCGCGTCGGCGCAGAACAGGGCCGCGATGTCCTCGGGCGCATTGCTGCGCCAGGCCCGCACGTACGCCTTGACCCAGTCGTTGACCTGCTGTTCGGTCGGCATCGCCGGCCTCCTTCGATGTCGTCGGTTCACGCCCGGGTCTCAGGCCGAGGCTGAGGCTGCGGGGGAGGGGGCGGTGGCGCGGCGGAGGGTGACGGTCTGGGGCGCGGTGTATTCGAGCAGCCCCTCGGCGCCGCTCTCCGAGCCGAGCCCGGACTGCTTGTGGCCCGCGAAGGTGACGAGCGGGGTGAGGTGCTGGACCTCGTTGATCCACACCGTGCCGGCCCGTAGGCGCCGCCCGACGGCCAGGGCCGCCTCCGGGTCGGACGACCAGACGGAGGCGCCGAGCCCGTACTCGCTCGCGTTCGCCCGGGCGACGGCGTCCTCGACGTCGTCGAAGCGGAGCACCGGCAGGACCGGCCCGAACTGCTCCTCCTGGACGATCCGCGAGGACTCCGGGGGATCGTCCACGAGCGTCGGCGCCACGAAGTAGCCCGGCCCCTCCCCGGCCCGGCCGCCGGTGGCGAAGCGGTGGCCCTGGGCGTGGGAGTCCCGGAGGAGGTCGAGGACCCGCTCGTACTGCGGGCGGTTCTGCACCGGGCCGAGCCGCACGCCCGGCTCGGTGCCGCGGCCGACCCGTACCGTGGCGGCGTAGGCGGCCAGCGCCCGCAGGAGCGGCTGGTGGATGTCGCGGTGGACGTACAGCCGCTTGATCGCCAGGCACACCTGGCCGCTGTTGGCGAAGGCGCCCCAGAACAGCTTCTCCGCCACGGCGGGCACATCGACGTCCGGCAGGACGACGGCCGCATCGTTGCCGCCCAGTTCCAGGGTCACCCGGGTCAGCGTGGGCGCCGCGCCGGCCATCACCTGGCGGCCGGTCCGGGTGGAGCCGGTGTAGCTGATCATGTCGATGCCGGGGTGCGCGGTCATCCACGGCCCCAGCTCGGCGCCGCCCGAGACGACGTTCAGCACACCGGGCGGCAGCACCTCGCGCAGCAGCTCGCCGACCTTCAACGTGACCAGCGGGGTGAACGGGGAAGGCTTCCACACCACGGTGTTGCCCGCCAGCAGCGCCGGGGCGAGCTTGAACCCCGCGTTGCCCAGCGGGTAGTTCCACGGCACGATCGCGCCGACCACCCCCAGCGGCACCCGGCGGGTCACCGAGAGCCGCTCCGCGCTGTCCTCGTTCACCGTCTCCGGCAGCGACAGCGCCGCCGTCCCGCGCAGCCAGTACCCGAACCCGAGGATCTCCGCAGCGGCGTCGTCCAAGGACTTGCCCTGCTCCCGGGTGAGGAGCCGCTTGAGCGGTTCGAGCTGCGCCTCGACGGCGTCGGCGACCGCCAGGACGAGCTTGCGCCGGTCCTCCCACGGTGTCGCCGACCAGCCGGGCAGGGCCGCCCGGGCCGCCGCCACCGCCTGGTCGAGCTGCTCGGGCGAGCAGACCGGCGCCCTGGCCACGACCGTCTCGTCGGCCGGGTCGAGGACCTCGTAGGACGCCGCACCCGCCACCGCCCGGCCGGCGACGGTCATGGTGAAGTCGGTGAAGGAACTGGTGTCCATGGTGGTTCTCCTGGCACGACGATCGGTGGGTGTGTGCCCGCATTCGGGGCGGACGTCCGGCCCGGTGTCCCCATGGCCGCGGACCGGCACACCACCGACTATCGGCACCGGGCCGCCCGCCAGGAAGGCCGGGCCTGCCTAGGAGTGCCACACCCAGGAACAGCCGTCCGAACCACACCACGACCGTGCGAGCCGCCCCCGGCGAACCGGTGGCCTCGGCGACGGGCACCCGCCCGAGGCCATGGGCGCACCCGCCCGAGGCCACTGGCGCACCGGCCGTCGGGCCCCTCGCGCACCACCGCGGACAGCCCGGGCAGCGGCGTACGATGCGAAGCATGAGTGGCCACGAGCTGGGCGCGTTCCTGCGGGCACGCCGCTCCCAGGTGACGCCCGCCGACGTGGGCCTGCCCACCTCCGGCTCCCGCCGGGTCGCGGGCCTGCGACGCGAGGAGGTCGCCGTCCTGGCCGGCGTCAGCGCCGACTACTACGCCCGCCTGGAACAGGGCCGCGAGACCAACCCCTCCGGCCAGGTGATCGACGCCATCGCCGGCGCCCTGCGCCTGGGCACCGACGCCCGCTGGCACGCCTACCGCCTGGCCGGGCTGCTGCCCAAGTCGGCACCCGCCCACCCCCACGACCGGGTGCACCCGGCCCTCCTCCAGCTCATGGACGCCTTCCCCACCGCCGTGGCCTACGTCATCAACCGCCGCCTGGACGTCCTCGCCTCCAACTCCCTTGCCGACGCCCTGCTCTCACCCCTGGCCGACCCCCACCGCATGGTGCGCTCCCTCTTCCACGACCCCGCCGCCCGCGAACTCTTCGCCGACTGGCACAGCGTCGCCCGCGACACCGTCGAAGCACTGCGCCTGGCCGCCGGACACGACCGCCACGACCCCGAACTCGCCGCGACAGTGCGCGAACTGATCGCCGACAGCCCGGAGTTCGCCGCCCTGTGGCGAGACCACAGCGTCAGCGGACTGGGCCGCAAGACCAAGGTCTTCAACCACCCCGACGTCGGCCGCATCACCCTCACCTACCAGGCGTTCGACGTGCAGGCCGCCGACGGCCAGTACCTGCTGGTCGGCACCGCCGAGCCGGGCAGCACCGACGCCGACTCCCTCGCACTCCTCGGGTCCCTCCACGCGGCCGGACGCCGGGACGACGCACGACCCGCCGGCGGCTGACCGTCGAGAACGCAACCGGTGGGTTTCGCCGGTGAAGCAACTGCCGCTGGCCACGCTGGATGGACCGCTTGAGGGCGTACGCCTCGCGGGGCTTGTCGTAGCTGTACTCCCCGTACTGGCGGGCGTGCACTCCCGTGACCAGACGGTGAGTTCGGCCGGCGCCTGGCTGCAATTCCAGCCCTGTGCGGCGGCCTGGTTCACGGGCGACCGCACCCCGACACGCAGTCGTCCCGGATCGTATGGGCGCCGTAGCCTCATCGGCAAGTCGGGGGGCGGAGAGGGCGGTTCGGCGACGGCGGAGCGTGCCGGGAGGCCGGGCCGACGGTGCGTCAGCCGCCGCCACCGGATCGTGTACGGAGCCTCATTGGGGGACAAGTCCGCAAGTGATCGGATTTGATCGGAAAGCTTTCGCACGGCAGGCTCGGTGCGCACAGTGGTGAGTCAGCCACGGTCCGCCACGGAGGGGAGCCGCATGTCCGGGACCGAACACCGCAAACCGACCGCGCACGTCGTCGTGGGGTACACCCCCGAGGAAGGGTTCGTAGCCGTCCAACTCAACCCGCCGCCGGCGGAATACGTGTGGCACGACCGCCAGGCCGAGCACCGGCAGGAGCGGTTCGGCCCGGGGAACGGCTACCAGCAGTGGCTGGCCGTCGACCTCTCCACCGGCGCCGTGTGGTTCGGGGACTCCGACTGGCGGACGCAGGAGGACGGTTCCGCCGCCGAGCTCCCGGGACGTCGCCGGTGCGAGGCCGGAGACGGGGCCCTGCCCTCGCCCGCCGTCCTCGTCCACCCGCTCACCCACAGCGCCACCGACGGGCAGGGCACGTCGACCTGGCGCTTCTTCACCGCCGAGGAGCTCTACGCCCTGGCCGGGCGCCTACTGCCCACGGTCCAGCGGGTGGTCGACTCCCTGCACCGGGTGGGGCCGGCCTCCGACCTCGAATGGTCCGCCGAGGCCGCCACGGCCTGGGCCGATCTCGAACAGGCCTGCCGCTACACGTCCGACGCGACGGGAGCGGTGACCTGGCCCGAACCCCGTACGAGCCGGGTCCGCGCGACGCGGGTCGAGGTGGCGGACTTCCTCGCCCGGAACCCGGAGTTGTGCGATCCGTCCTGGTCCACGGCCACCGACGCGGAGCTGGACGCCTACGCCGCCTACGAACCCGCCTCCGGCTACGGCGGCGTACCGGGGCGGATGTGCGCTCCGGCGAACGTCCGGATCGAGGAGGGCTACACGTTCTACGGCCACCGCGCGGCCCTGTTCGCCTACCGCGCGGCCGCTTGCGGGGACCGTACGCCGGTCGAAGCCGGGACGTGGTTCAGCACCAGCGAGGCCGGCCGGGCCAGTTGGGAGGCGGCCAGGGTCATGGGAGCGAGCCTCGCCGACGCCCCGGACTGCGTGCTGGGCCACCTCGCCGACACCTTCCGCAGCGCGGCGGAGAACGACGGCGTGGTCCTCACCGGGCTGAACGACCACCTGTGGAAACAGCGGGCCGAGGAGCGTGCGGCCGTCGACGAGACGCTCGCCGCCACCGGCGAGGAGTTGGCGCGGCTGGAGGAGATGGTCAAGGAGCTCCGCCGTGCCCGCAACACCGTCCTGACCCGGGTCCTCAACTGGACCGACGGGCGGGACGACGAGGAGATCGCCCGGCTGGCCGCGACCTCCCCGACGGCCGTCGCCCAGTGGCGGGAGCGGCTCACCGCGAACCCGGCCGGCCAGCCGGAGTAGCGGGGCCGCAGCAGCAGCCGGAGGCTCGCGGCAGGCGGCAGGCGGCAGGCGGCAGGCGGCAGGCGGCAGGCGGCACGCGGCCGTGGGGTGGCGACGGGGGAGGGGCGGGAACGGGGGAGGGGCGCGTCCGGTCCGTCGGGTGCGCCTCACGAGAGGGCGGCCAGCGCCTGCTCCGCGAGCATCTGCTCCAGCGCCAGCAGGGCGCGCGGGGCGTGCCGGGTGTCGATGCGGACGGCGTAGATGAACCGCATCAGCTCCGGGTCCGCCAGCGGGCGGGCCACGACCTGGGTGGCACCCCGGGGGAGCGCGAGTTGTGGCATCACGGCGACGCACAGGCCCGCGGCCACGAAGCCCAGCACGGTGTTGAAGTCGTCGCCCTCGTAGGCCAGTCGAGCCTGGAAGCCCGACGTCTTGGCGATCTGGGCGAGCAGTTCCAGGCGCAGCGCCGCCTCCGGGGCCGCGATCCAGGTCTCGGCGGCGAGGCCGGCCAGGTCGATGACGTCCCGGTCGGCGAGGTGGTGGCCGGCCGGGACCACCGCCACGACCGGATCCCGTGCGACCAGCGTCCGGCGCAGCGTCCGGGGCGGCGGCAGGGGTATGAAGTCGTAGTCGTAGCTGAGGGCCAGGTCCATGTCTCCCCGCTTCAGGCGGCCGTAGCCCGCTTCGGGCTCCACCTGGGAGAGGCTGACCTGCACGTCGGGGTAGACCGCGTGCAGCTGCGCCAGCGCCTTCGGGACGATGCCGGCTGCGGCGGAGGCGAAGGCGCCGAGCCGGATCCGTCCGGCCGTGCCGGCGCGCATGGCGTCGAGTTCCACGGCCGCCGCCGCCAGGGCGCTCCGGACTCCCTGCTCGGCGTCGAGCAGGACCTGGCCCGCCGGGGTCGGCCGCACGGGCCGGCGTTCGAGCACCCTGAGACCCGCCCGGCGTTCCAGTTCGGCGATCTGCTGCGAGACGGCGGGCGCGCTGTACCCCAGCTCACGGGCGGCGGCGGTGAAGGAACCGTGGCGGACCACGGCTTCGAGGGTGGCGAGCAGGCGGGGGTCCAGTCTCTGCATGGAGTTAAGGCTCACTTATCTGTCGCGAAGACATCTTTTGTTGTGCTTAAGGATGAACGGCAGCAGGATTCTTGCTTGCGGCCCGGATGCGCAAGCCTCCGCCCCCGCGACGTGGCCGATCGCTCGCCACCGCGGGCGCCTCCGAGCGCCGCCGCGCCGTGCACCCCCTCCTTCGCGGCCCACCCGCCGCACACCTGTGCCGCCGGTGGGCCGCGGAGGAGACGGCCGTCGACGACCGGCCCCAGCCCTGGAAGGAAGTGGTATGCGCAAGCCACTCATCGGACTCACCACCTACCTCGCCGACGCACGGTGGGGCGAGTGGGAGCTGCCCGCCGTGTTGCTGCCCGCGGCGTACACCAGCTGCCTCCGGGCGGCGGGCGGCCGCGCCGTCCTGTTGCCGCCGGACGCGCCGGAGGCCGCGGCCGACGTGGTCGAGAACCTGGACGCGATCATCCTGACCAGTGGCGAGGACCTGGATCCCGCGCTGTACGGAGCGAAGCCGCACACCTGCACCGGGCCGCCGGTCCCCGAACGCGACCGGTGGGAACGGGCCGTGCTGGCCGCCGGACTCGCCCGTGACATGCCGGTGCTCGGGGTCTGCCGGGGGATGCAGCTGATGAACGTGCACGCGGGCGGCACCCTGGTCCAGCACCTGCCCGAGAAGGTGGGGCACCACGGCCACAACCCGTACGGGGGGCACTTCGCCCCCCATCCCGTCACCACGGTGCCCGGGACCCGGCTCGGCGCACTCCTGCCGGGCACCAGCCGGGTCGCCACCCACCACCACCAGGCGGTGGACTCCCTCGGCGCCGGGCTGATGGTCTCCGCCCGTGCGGCGGACGGGACCATCGAGGCGATCGAGAGCACCCGGCACCGCTTCGCCGTGGGCGTTCAGTGGCACCCGGAGGTGGCCTTCGAGCCGGCCGTGGTGCACGCGCTGGTGGCCGCGGCCAGGCCCGGCGGCGCGGCGGTGTCTGCCGCCGGTCAGGAGCCGTGAACGGCGCTTCGGCGGAGCGGAGTTGTCATGCCGACGCCGGGGCCTTGACACCACCGCGGGGGATCCCGGCCAACTGGTGGACGGCGTCGAGCCGTTCGGTGTCATGGGCGAGGTGGGAGCCGACCGGGACCGAACGGCCGCGTCCGCGCAGCGTCTCGGCGATCTCCCGGAATCGCAGGTACATCTCCCCGTCGTCCCGGTCGGCAGCGCTGCAGGACGACGGGTGCCCCGGTCCGTCGCACCAGTCGTCCGCCGGGGATTGGTCGTCGAGGCAGGCTGCGCCAAGATATGCGCCATGACCGATTCAGGGGGACCGGCGGCCGGCGCCGCCACGACAGGCACGCTCATCAACGGCCGCTACCGGCTGCACGAACGCCTCGGCCGCGGCGGGATGGGAACGGTGTGGCGGGCCACCGACGAACGGCTGCGCCGCCAGGTGGCGCTCAAGGAACCCGTGCTCCCCCAGGACATCGACGACCGGGAACGCGACGAGCGGTTCCGGCGGATGGAGCGCGAGGCGCAGGCCGCCGCCGCCCTGCGGCATCAGAACATCGTCCGGGTCCACGACATCGAGACCGTCAGCGGCCGTCCCTGGCTGGTGATGGAGTTGATCGAGGGCGAGAGCCTGGAGGCGGTCCTGGCCGCCGGCACGCTCGGCGTCCTCGAAGCCGCCACGGTCGGCCGCGAGATCGCCGCCGCCCTGGACGCGGTCCACGCCGCCGGCGTGGTGCACCGGGACGTCAAACCGGCCAACATCATGCGCAGTCGGACCGGTGAGACGATCCTGACCGACTTCGGGATCGCGCAGATCGACGGCGGCACCGACCTGACCCGGACGGGTGTGGTGGTCGGCTCCGTTCCCTACCTCTCGCCCGAACGCGCCGCCGGCCAGCGTCCCGGCCCGGCCGCCGACCTGTGGGCCCTCGGCGTGCTCCTGTACGAGGCGGTGGAAGGTGTCCATCCCTACCGTAGGCAGCACCCCCAGAGCACCCTTGCCGCGATCCTCACCGACCCCGTGCCCGAACCGCGCCGCACCGGCGCGCTGACCGCGCCGATCATGTCGCTGCTGGAGCGTGACCCCGCCCGCCGGCCCACGGCCGCCCAGGCTCGACAACTGCTCGCCGCGGCAGCCACCCAGCCCGCACCACCCGCACCGACCGTGCTCGACACGGCGGCACCGACGGCCCTGCTCCCCACCGCGCTGACCCTGCGGCTGCGCGCCGCCACCACGGCCGTCACCGGCACGAAGCGGCGCAAGGCAGTCGCCCTCGGCCTGGCCCTGGCCGTCATCGCCGTAGCCACCACCTGGGCGCTGTGGCCCGCCGGCGCGCCGAGTCCCGCGAACACCCCCGTCGGCTACAAGGCGCAGCAGGCGCCGTCGCTGGGCTTCGCCGTCGCGGTGCCGCAGGACTACACGGCCTCGATCGGCAGTGACGACGCCGCCTGGGCCAGTCCGGACGGGCGCATCCAGATCGACCTGCGCGACGAGGGCAGGAGCACCCAGGACGCCCGGGCCTATGCCCAGAAGCGGCTCGACACCCTGAAGACCAGCCAGGGCAAGCCGCAGAACTGCAACGACGTCCCGGACCCATTCTTCATCACGCCCGTCCACGCCCCCCAGTCGATGCTCCACGGCGGCGGTGTCAACGCCTCGGTCATCGAATACGACTACTCGACCAGGGCCGACGAGCTCTACCCCTGCATCGCCCAGAACCCCAACGACAAGGCCGTCGAGCAGTACATGGTCCACGACGGCCACGTCCTCCACCTCGCTGTCACCATCCGCGGCTACCAGAAGGAGCAGAGCGAGGGCCAGAAGGCCGACTACACGGTCTACGAGAACGTCAACAACTCATTGGCGTTCGGCTGACGTGAGTCGTTGTCAGGGTGTGGGGCTCGGGCCGGGCTGAGGCGGCTTGGTGGGGTGGACATCCTGATCTGCCGGCCAGGACTCAAGGGGAGACGGGCCTGCGGTCAGGATCCTTCGGCGCCCTCGGCCAGGCGGCGATCGTTCAACTGAGCGAGGGAGCCGACGTACTTGAGCATCAGGCGGGCGAACTCCAGGCGGTCGCGCTCGGCCCAGTCGGCGGTGATGTACTCGAACGCCGCGCGCTGGTGGCGCCGGAAGCGCGCCATGAGGTCGGCGCCTTCCGGGCTGAGCAGGAGGACGGTGCGGCGGCCGTCCTGCTGGGAGGCGGCACGGATCAGGTAGCCGGCCTTGATGTTGTCGGTGACCATCCGGCTGGCGACCGAGGGGTCGACGCCGAGGAGTTCGGCCACCGCTCCGACGGTGATCTCCTTGTCGGAGTCCCGGGTGTGCTCCAGGACGATGTTCAGGACCAGGGTGCGGCTCAGGTCCTTGGCCGACATGGGGTTCTCGACCTCCAGCAGCGAGGTGCGGCGCAGCTTGGAGAACGCGGGCCCCACGGCGTTCAGCAGCTCCTCGGCCGTCTGCGGCTCGTTCGTCGTCATGCACCCATCGTAATGTCCGTGAGCAGTCGAAGGCATGTGTTGACGCGAAAATATGTGCATGCAATCATGCATATGTCTACGAGCACGCTTCGACCCCTCCGGGAGTTTCCATGGCCATCCTCATCACCGGCGCCCGCGGCAAGGTCGGTCAGGCCGTCATCAACCGCCTGCACGCCGCCGGCCTGCCCGTCCGCGCCGCCAGCGCCAAGCCCGCCGAGCTGGCCGTCCCGAGCGGCGTCGACGTCGTCGAAGTCGACCTCAGCCGGCCCAAGACCTTCCCGGACGCGCTCGACGGCGTGCGCCAGGTCTTCCTCTATCCCCAGCCCGAGGGCATCGACGCCTTCGTCGAGACCGCACAGGCCGCCGGCGTCGAGCACGTCGTCCTGCTGTCCTCCTCCTCGGTCCTGGCCCCCGACGCCGAGACCGACCCACTTGCCTCGCACAGCCTCCTCGTCGAGCGCGCCCTCAGCACCGCCAACCTGCCCTGCACCTTCCTGCGCCCGGACGCCTTCGCCAGCAACGCCCTCGGCTGGTCCTACTTCATCGGGCACGGCCTGCCGGTCCAGCTCGCCTACCCCGACGCACACATCGCGCCCATCCACCCCGAGGACATCGCCGACATCGCCGTCGAGGCCCTGACCGACACCGCCCTCCGCGGGCGCGCGCTCACCCTCACCGGCGGCCAGTCCCTCACCTTCCGCGAGCAGATCGCCGTCCTGGCCGACGTCCTCGACCGCGACATCCCCGTCGAGACGATCACTCACGAGCAGGCCGAGGAGCAGATGGGCCGTTTCATGCCGGCCCCGATGGTCGGCTCCCTGCTCGCCCTGTGGGCTGCCGCCTGCGCGGGCCCCGCCCCCATCGCCGACACCTGCCAAACCCTGCTCGGCACGCCCGCGCGCACCTTCCGGCAGTGGGCGACCGAGAACGCCGCCGCGTTCACCTCGCGCTGACTGCGGCCGCTCCCGCGCCGTGCTCGGCCCACCCGACTTCACGGAAGGACCATCACCATGAAGCCCATCGGCTACTGGCTCAACCGCACCGACAAGGCCCTCACTCGCTACATGAACGGCATGCTCGACGAGTTCGGCCTCACCCGAACCTCCTGGCAGGTCCTCAGCGTCATCCGCGACACCCCTGACGCCGCCGACACCGACGTCCACACGGCCCTCGCACCCAACGCCGACCTCTCCACCCTGACCGCCGCCGTCGACACCGTTCTCGCCGACGACTGGGCCACCCGCCCCGCACCTGGCCGGCTGGTGCTCACCACGGACGGCCGCCGGCGCCTCGTCGCCGTCGAGGACCGGATCAGCGCCTTCCGCGAACTGTCCATGACCGGCATCACCGCGGAGGAGTACCGCACCGCCGTCAGCGTCCTCGAACGCATGACCCACAACCTCGAAACCCGCTGATCACGGTCGAGGCTTCGAGGTCAGGAGCGAGCTTGTCGCTTCCGTCCGTTGGCACAGAGGTGATTTGCCTGCCGGTCGAGACCGACTCACCGGCTGTGGGGGAGCGTGTGCCGTTGGCGGAAAGGGGTTGATGCGCCCGAACGGGCCTTGAGCGCGGTGTGATGCGGCAACCACAGTGGCCGCCGCCGGGAAGCGCTTCGTTTTGACGCCCCGCGCTTCCTCACTAGGCATCAACCATTTCTCGCCGGCACCGAACCTCGGGAGTATACGTGCAGTGGGCTCCGAACCGTCCTGGCGCAGAGGAGACTTGGGCCTCATGGCAGCTTCCACTCGGCTAGCCGGCCCACCGGCGGACCGCGAGCGACTGGCCGCCTGGGCACTGTCCCGGATCGCGGCGACTGCCGCCGAGGACGCGCACGTGGACGCTGTGATCGACGTCGAGTACGCGGCCCGGGACGCCGAGCCGGACCTCGGCGGCCGGTTCGGCGCCGCCGCCGTGTCGGGCGAGCCCGCGAACCGGCGGCGGGGAGGAACGGAGCGCCTCCGTATCAGGGGAATCTCCCCACTGCGCCTCCGAGAGGAGGACGGCGACGAGCCCTGGGCTGCACTGCTCGACCCGGCGCGCCTGATCAGGGGCATCGGGACGGTGACCGGGGCGCGCCGGGAGGGAGAGTGGGTCGAACTCTCCCTCACCCCGCACCCGTTGTTCGCGGACCCCGCCGACCCATGGCTGCCGCCGGGCGCCCGGCGCCTGACCATCCGGCTCGACCCGGCCACGGGCTTCCTCCGGTCCGCCGCGCTCCACGATGATCAGGGCGTCCTGGCGACCGCACGGGTTGACGACCTGAACGTCCGGGACGCGCGGTCCGAAACCGAAGCGGCAAGGACCCTGGCGCGCATGGCCACCACCCTGCTGGAGCCGGCCCTTCTGACCGCGACGGTCCGCAGGGAGGCCGACCCGCACCACGACCTCTCGCTCGCACCCGCGCCTTCGGCCCGTTCCTGGACGATCACGTGCGACGGGCGGGCACTGACGGTGACCGGTGACTTCGTACCGGACAGGACCAGCCCGGCGGCCGCCCGACTGGCCGAACTGCTCACCCCGGCCCGTATCGTCTCCCACCTGGCACGCGTCAGCGCCACGTCACCGGGAGCCGTCACCGCGACCGTCCGCCCTCTACGTACCTTCCCCCGCAGCGCCTGGGCCCCGGACTCCACCCTGACGTGCCACCTCACCGTGGACCCGGCCACGGGCGTACTGGTCCGAGCCGAAGCGACCGAGGGTCGGCGTACGGTCTTCCGCCACACCGTCACCGCCCTGCGCTCCGACGAGTAGCCGCGTCCAGCGCGTCGTGGCGGCTGCGGGCACCCCATGGCCCATCACTTCACGCAGAGCTCGCGGGAGCCCCAGCATCTCATTGGTCCCCCTTGTCTCCGCATGCGCGCAGAACCTCCGACCTCGCCTGACTCGCCTGACTGTCCCCGGCGTCTTGGGCAGACCAATTCCTCAATAGTCTGTCTAGATATACCTCAAGGTCGGAGTTGAGGTCATGGTCAAGCCCTGGGAGATCCAGGGCGTCTCTCGTCTGATTGATGATCTGTTGTCGATTTTGATATGTAGTATAGCCATTCGGCTCATACTTGGCGAGTGCGCTCTTCATCCAGCCGCAGGCCGAATTGTTCGTCACTTTTGAAAGGCCCCACGAGAACCCCCCGAACAGCACTATGAACCCTATTCCTGCAGCTACTATCTTCCAGACCTCCTTTGCTGGAAGACCGCCCGATTGCCTGGTTGCTTTGCTTTCACCAGCTTGGCCTTCAGGTTCGCTCTGCTCCTGTTCCAGTGTTCTCCGCGTGTTGACAGCGGGGACCCGCCTGACAGGTGATGGTCTATTGAGCAGCATTCTCTCAACCTCTTGTTGCCGCTCGTGCTCTATGGCTGCCCTCAATAAAGCTTGGTGATCCTTCTTCGGTGGTGAGATCTTGGGCTCGGCCTGCGTTCCACCGGGGTTCTGGGAGTGAGGCGGTTCAGCGAGGAGGACCGAAGCTGTGGAAATGCCGAGCCGCTGTTCGGGCTTCTTCTCAAGTAGCAGACGGACGACGGTTTTAAGTGGGTCGCGGGCCTTCACGAGCGGTGGAGGCTCATCCATCAACACCGCGGACATGGATGCCATTGACGTCTCCCTCCGGAACGGGGAGATTCCTTCAATGGCTTGGAAGAGCGTGACTCCGAGGGAGAAGAGGTCACTGACCGGCATGTCGGCCCGTCCCCGGATTCGCTCGGGCGCCATGTACTCCGGGGATCCGATGACTGTCCCCGACACAGTCAGCACCGTGTCGTTCTCGTGCCGGGCGATCCCGAAGTCGGTGAGAAGGATCCTTCCGTCGGAAGCCATCATGACGTTGGCCGGCTTGACGTCGCGGTGCAGGATGCCGGCCCGGTGAGCGGCGTCGAGGGCTTCCAGGAGTGCCCTGGCAACCTTGAGCGCCAGGTCGCGGGGCAACGGGCCATGCCGCCTGACGTATTCGTCCAACGAGCAGCCGTTGACCAGTTGCATCACGATCCACGGGCGGCCGGCATCCACGACGACTTCGTGAACGGTCACGATGTTGGGGTGATCGCGGAGCTTCGCGGCGTTTCGGGCCTCACGTGCGGCACGCTTGAGGCGCTCGTTGTACTCCTCCTCGAACTGCGCAGGCGGGAGCCAGATCTCCTTGATCGCTATATCTACGTCAAGGTGCTCGTCGTGGGCCTTCCAAACCCGTCCGAAGCCGCCTGACCCCAGGCTGGAGATCAGCCGGTACTTCCCACCGACGAGCTGGCCAGGGCTTGCCTCTTGAGCCATCGTCTCCCCCGGGCCCTCGTGACGGCGAGCAGTTGGCTTCGAGCCTACGCAGTGTGCACATAACGGGACCAGACCTCGGCCGAACTCGACAAAGATCAAAATGCAGTCGCCCATGCGATCCTGCGCATTGGGATCGTGGCAGGGACCATCGTGCTGTTGGAGCTGGGCCAGGCCCAGGCAGGTCCGGAGGGCGAAGAGCCGGCCGTGCCCCTGGTGACAACTACCTGCGGCAGCCATCCCGGACATGACAGGATGGGAACGGGCCGCACGATCCCAGGTAAGCGGAACAACTCACCCAACCCATGCGGCGCTTCAGGTCACGGCGCGAGCGGAGCCGCGACGCAGGTATCAGGCCGGAACGGACCGGATCACAACCAACGAGCCGTCATAGAAAGGCTGTTGCCGCAGGGCGCCGAACCGGGCGTCCCATGCTCCGCTGTCCAGGTCGCGCCGCAAATCCGCGGCGAATCGTTCGCGCGACTGCTCGTCGACGAAGCTCCACGCCGAGCACGCCTGTCGAGCACCGGGGTCGAGCAGCATCTCGGGGCGCGCGTAGTACGCCTCGTTGAAGCCGTCGGTGCAGTCGACGGGTATCGGCACCCGGGTCACCGTCGTGTGTCCGCCGAGAGTCTCGGTCAGATCCGCGATCACCGGATAACGGCGCGCCTCCGTGTCCAACACCTCCGGCGCGTACTCGTACAGCCAGAAGTCCCGAACGAGATCAGGGTCGCAGGTCAGCACGACGACGGGGCCGCGCGCCACCCGGCGCATCTCGCGCAGCCCTGCCTTGAAGTCGCTCCACTGGTGCACGCTGAAGGTGGTCATCGCCGCGTCGAACACGTCGTCGCCGAACGGCAGGTTCTCGGCCACGGCATCGACGGCGGCCGACAGGTGTGCGGGGCGCTGGGCACGCATCGACGCCGACGGCTCAACCGCCGTCACCTCCAGCGTCGCCGACTCGTACGACCCCGCCCCGGCCCCGACATTGACCACCGTGCGCGCCCCACCCAGGGCGGCGGTGATCGCCTGCTCGATCCTTGCGTCCGGCTGCCGGTAGTTGGCGTATCCGCCGCCTATCGTTCCGTAGTCCGCGTCCCCTGCGCTGCCGTCCACCCTGCGTTCGCTCATGATCCAAATCTAGCCACGCTGTCAACGCCCTCCACTGATCACCCGTTGGTCCAGTACCAGACGTCCCCGAGTAAGTTCCCCGAAGTCGTCAGGCCACCATCGGCGACCGCGAGGAACGCCCTGGCCACGCCCTCGCCGCCGCCGAGGAGACCCGTATCGGCGGCGTGACCGTCCGCGCCGGCGAACTCGTCACCGTCGACCGCCTCGCGGCCAACCGCGACCCGGACGCCTTTCCGGGCAACCTCTTCGAGGACCTGTTCGCCCCGCTTCCCCGCCCCACCCTCTCCTTCGGCGCCGGACAGCACTACTGCTTGGGCACCTGGCTCGCCCGGACCCTTGCCCAGACCGCCGAGCACCTCCGCCCCTGACTCCGAGAACCCGAAGACATGGCGTCCTCCTTGCGTGTAGGTCACGGAGTCTTCCTACGGGGTGTGGCTGGGCCCGCTCCGGGCAGCGCCCGGCGGCAGCCGCCGACCTGGTCATCGCCTCAACCGCTGGGTCTTCCGGGCCACGCCCCACGCCACCTGATGACGGACGAGCACCCGCCCTGCAGACTCGACATAGGCGGCCCCGAACCCACGCCGAGGAGCGAATCGGAGACAGCCATGAGAGCGGCAGGAGCAGTACCGGCGGACACCGAGGCTTGGGTGGTCGCCCGTCCCGCCCCGGTGGGCGGGATGCGCCCCGGGCCACTGGTGCGGGAGCGACGGCCACTGGACGCACCTGGGCCGCAGGAGATCCTGGTGGAGGTGGAGGCCTGCGGGGTGTGCCGCACCGACCTGCACCTCGCGGAGGGCGACCTCGCCCCCAGGAGGGCCCGGTGCACGCCCGGGCACGAGGTCGTCGGGCAGGTCGTCGCGACCGGCTCGGCGGTCGAGGGGTTCACCGTCGGCGACCGGGCCGGGGTGGCCTGGCTCGCGGGGACCTGCGGCACCTGCACCTACTGCCGCAGTGGTCGCGAGAACCTCTGCCCCGATTCGCGTTACACCGGCTGGGACCGGCACGGCGGCTACGCCGGTCACCTGACCGCGGACGCCCGCTTCGCCTACCCCCTGCCCCAGGGCCCACCCGCCGAGGAACTCGCCCCGCTGCTGTGCGCCGGAATCATCGGCTACCGGGCCCTCGAACGGGCCGAACTGCCGACGGGCGGCTTGCTGGGCATCTACGGCTTCGGCGCATCCGCCCACCTGACCGCGCAACTCGCCCTCGCCCGAGGCGCCCGCGTGGCGGTGTTCACTCGGGCCCCCGCGGCGCGACGACTGGCCCTGGACCTCGGCGCCGCCTTCGCCGGCGACTCCTACGACCCGTCGCCCGAACCACTGGACGCCGCCATCCTCTTCGCCCCCGTCGGCGAGCTGGTACCCACCGCCCTGACGGCCCTGGACCGCGGCGGCACCCTCGCCATCGCCGGCATCCACCTCACCGACATCCCGACGCTCGACTACCAATGCCACCTCTTCCAGGAACGCACGCTGCGCAGCGTCACCGCCAACACCCGGGCCGACGGCCAGGCCTACCTGGCGGAAGCCGCCCGAACCCGCCCGGCCGTCCACGTGACCCGCTACTCCCTGCGACGGGCGGACGAGGCACTTGCGGACCTCGCCGCAGACCGGGTGACCGGCGTCGCCGTACTCCTCCCGGAGTAGGGGGAGCGAGCGGAAGGCCAGGAACAGAGCCGCGTGGGCAGGCCTTCCGGCGTACCGGACGACCTGAGTGCCAGGCGTCGACAGCCCACCGCAACGCGGCGACCGAGCCCCTCGACCAGTCCGCCGACAGGCGTCTCCGCAGGTCAGCGCGCACCCGACCTCAAGCACCGCAAGAAGGGCGACTACCGGGACGTCCCGCTGCCGGCCCGGACCCGGCACAGCCTGCTCTCGTACGCGGACTCGTACGGCACCATCGACGGCTACCTGCTCCGCCGCCCGCTCGACATCGCGAAGCCCTACCCGTCCTACTACCTGCAGAACCAGTGGGACCGGATCAAGCGCGCCAGCGACGTCGACATCCCCGAGGGCATGACGCTCTACGGCCTGCGCCACTTCTTCGCCTCGAACTGCCTCAGCCACGACCTCCCGATCACCGACGTGGCCGAGTGGATGGGGCACAGGAGCATCGACGCGACCGTCAAGATCTACCGCCATCAGATGCCCGGCTCGATCGGCCACGCCGCCCAGGTCCTCGGTCTCGGCCTCGCGGCCTGAGACCCCACGGGGCCCTGTCCCGTACCGGAACGGGGCCCCGACCGTATCGGGCAGGCGCCTTGTGGGCCGGTCGGACCGTCAGGCCGAGAGCAGCTGGTCCATCTGGGAGGTGAAGTCGGGTCCGTAGTGGGTGGTCAGGTCGTCGCGTTGGTCGGTGTAACGGGCTTCGATCCAGCGGATGTTGGGCCTGGCCTGGTTGGTGACGTCGTGGATCTGGATGGCACGTCCAGGCGGACGGCCCGCAACACTTCACGTTTCCCGTAGGACTTCCGGACGTCCACGACGCGCAGATTCATCCGCTCCACGACGTCACCCGGCCCGATGCAGGCGCATGAACAGCCGGTGCGGTGCGAGGACGGCCTGGCGGGCGGTGCGGACGGGGCGTCGGCCGGGGGCCGGATGGAGCTGCCAGAGCGCGGCGACGGTGGCCAGGGTGAGGGTGGCCTGGGTGAGGGCGAAGGTGTCGGCGATGCATTTGCGGGCTCCGCCCCCGAAGGGCACCCAGGTGCCGGGCGGGGGTTTGCCGATGGTGCGCCAGCGGTCGGGGTCGAAGCGGTCGGGGGCCGGGTACAGGTCGGCGCGTCGGTGGAGTTGGTACGGGCTGTAGATCATGGTGGTGCCGGCTGCCAGCCGGTGGCCGCCCAGCACCGTGTCGGTTGTGGTGGTGCGGCTCAGCACGGAGTCCGGTGGGTAGAGGCGCAGGGTCTCGGTGATGATCCGGCCGGTGAGTTCCAGGGCGGGCAGATCGGCTAGGAGCGCAGGGCGCCCGTCGAGTACGGCGGCGACCTCGTCGCGCAGCCGCTGCTGGATGTCGGGGTGGGTACCGATCAGGTGCCAGGCCCAGGAGAGTGTGACGGCGGTGCGTCGCGGTGGAAGAGGGGCTGGATCATCCGGCGCTGACGGCGGTGGGCGGTTGCCGGGCAGGTGCCCAGGCCGTCGCCCGTGATCTCCCGGAGTCTGTCGTAGACGGGACCGCCCTTGTCGAAGGTACGGTCCTCGACCAGGAACCGCTGGACCAGCTCGGGATGGCATACCGCGTACGCCGTCTGCGAGCCCACCTTGATCCGCACCAGATCGCCGTGGTCGGAGAGCCCGGCCAGGAACGCGAGTGGATCGCGGGCGAGCGCCGGCATGTGGCCGAGCAGGGGCCACGCCCCGGGGAGGTCCGCCATCGTGTACGTCGGCGACGCGGTGGCGGTCGCCCGCCGTGCGGCGCCGAAGTACGGGCCGTCGTGGGGGGCGCGTGGCATACGGGCCTGCTTCCGCTGAGAGAGCTGAGAGATTCGAGAGATCTGCCGAGGGGTTGCGGGTGTGCGTGGGGAGCGGGTGGATGAGCGATGGCGTTCGCACCTGACCAACGCGGCGGGATCCCGGCATGTCACGCCCGAGCCTGACGGCGGTGAGCTGCGCCACGTGACCTTTTCGCCGCGCCTGCGGTTAGCGACTGTGCGGGCGGCCCGTCCGCGACGGAGAGACCTTCATGACGATGACCAGGATGGGTTCAGTGACGGCCCCGTGACCACGACAGTCCCCAGCCCGAACCCGGTCGACGGCTGCTTCCTCACCTACGAGAGGGAACAGCCCCGGTTCCGGCCCTATGTCGGCGTGGTCATGCATGCGACCGGCTCGCACCCGAGTCTGAGCCGGGTACGGGAGCAGATCGCCGGCCGCGTCGACCGTATGCCGACCCTTGCCTGCAAGGTCGTCAAGCAGGGGCGCCGGACGGTCTGGGAACTCGACCCCGGCTTCGACCCGCGTCGCCATGTGCACGAGATCCGCACCGAGGACGGCCTCGACTCTCTCGACCGGACCGTGGAGACGCTGTTGAGTAGGCCGATCCCCGCCGACGCCCCGCGCTGGGAGGTCTGGCTCATCCACGGCTACTCCAGTGACACGTACGCGCTCTTCTACCGTGCCCACCACGCCGCCCAGGACGGGCAGGCGGTGTTGGACGCGCTGACGGCTCTCTTCGGGGTGGGTCCGGCCCTCTCTCCCCGGCAGCCTCGCGCCGAGGCACCCGCCGGCCCTCGTACCCGGGCGAACCGGATCCCGCGCACGTGGTCGGAGCGGATTCCGGCGCGGGCGGTGGCCCAGAACGCGGTCGATTCCGTTCGTGGCCTCCGGTCCACCTTGACCTGGTCGCCGCACCGCCCCCTGACCGGCCGAGCGCGGCTGCTGTCGGCGGCCGTGCCGGTGTCCTGGCCGCGCGAGGTCGCGGGAGCCCTGGGGGCCACACCCAACGACGTCTGCCTCGCCGCACTGGCGGAGGCGGTGCGCAGGTGGGTACCCGAGGACTGGCCGGCTCGCCCCGCACCCGGGCGTGAGCTCCACGTGGGCATGCCCATCAGCCTCCGCTACCCGGAGGAACGGTATGCGGTGGGCAACCGGGTCTCGGCCGTCCGCATTCCGCTGTCCTTCTGGGCGGAGTCCCCCGTCGACCGGGTGATCGCTGTGGCGAATGCGACCAGACGCGTGAGGACCGAGGGGATGCGCCGGGTGCTCCGAGCGCAGTTGGAGCTCCTTCCGGAGTGGCTCGTCTATCGCTTCGTCCGGCAGTCCTGCGCCGCGAGCAGCGCGGTGGACAGTTCCGGACTGCTGCGCGTGCCACGCCGCCTGGCGGTAGGAGCGGATCCCATCGAGAAGGTGGTACCCACGCTGTTCCTGCACGGCGAACACCTCTTCGCGGCGTCGTTCGTCTCCTACCGACAACAGGTATTCGTGAGCTTCACCCTCGACAGTGCGCTGGTTGACATCGGTGACCTCGCCGCCTTGTGGGCGGACGCCGTCGAGCGGCTGTGGCGAGAGACGGCGACACCGGTGAAGGGCCACAAGTGAAGGGCGCGGAGGGGTCAACGGCCCTGGTCACCGGTGCAAGTTACGGCATCGGCGCGGACATCGCCCGCGCCCTCGCCGCCCGCGGCCATCATCTCGTCCTGGTCGCCCGCAGCGCCGAACCCCTGGACCGCCTCGCGGCCACCCTGGAAGCCGCCCACGGGATCAGGGCACGTCCGCTGCCCGCCGACCTGACCACGACGGCCGGCCTGGAGCGCGTGGCAGCAGCGGCGCGCGATGCCGACATCCTGGTCAACAACGCCGGTGCGGGCCTGGGCATGTCCTTCGAACGCACGACGTGGGCGGAGGAGCAGCGCATGCTCGACCTCAACGTCGTCGCACCGTCCCGGCTCCTGCACGCCGTGCTCCCCGGAATGCTCCGGCGCGGCCACGGGCGGATCCTGAACGTGTCCTCGGTGGCCGCCACCGGGCCTGTCTGGCAGGGCACTTCGTACGGCGCGTCGAAGGCGTACGGCGTGGCACTGACCGAGTCGCTGGCCTACTCGCGCCGTATCCGCACCTCGCCGGTCGCGCTGACCGCCCTGGTACTGGGGCACACCACCTCGGAGTTCCATGAGCGCGCCGGCATCCCGCCGTCCCCTCCGTCGCTCACCCTTGCGTCGCCGTACGTGGCCGAGCTCGCGGTGCGGGCCATCCTCCGGCGCCGCCCGCCGGTCGTCTGCGTACCGAGCCTCCGCTACAAGCTGGTGGCGGGCCTGCTTCGGCATCTTCCGCACAGGCTTCTGGCCTTGCCCCACCTGGCCGACGACTTCACCGTCACGTCGTACGGAGCCGACCGGCCCTGTTCCGGGCAGCCGGCGTCAGTCGGGGGTGACGGCGAGGACGGCATTCTGCCCGCCGAAGCCCATGGACAAGGACAGTGCCAGTCGTAGGCTCCCCGGGCGGCACTCGGTGGGGATGTCGAGGTCGATCTCCGGATCGGGGTCCTCCAGGTTGGCGGTGGGCGGAATGAGGCCGTGTTCGACGGTGAGGACGGTGAGCACCGCCTCCACCGCCCCCGCCGCGCCCAGCAGATGCCCGGTCACCGGCTTGGTGGACGTCACCGGCGGGCGGTGCGGGAAGAGGCTGGTCAATACGGCGGCTTCCACCCGGTCGCCGACCGGGGTGCCGGTGCCATGGGCGTTGACGTGCGCGACGTCGTGGGCGGTGGCGTCGGCCTGCGCGAGTGCTTCGCGGACGGCTGCCGCGAGGCCGGAGCCGTCCGGGTGGGGCTTCACCACGTGGTGCGCGTCCGAGGACGCTCCGAAGCCCCTGATCCGGGCGCGGGCCCGCGCCCCACGGGCTCGGGCGTCGGCGGTGCGCTCCAGAACGAGCATCCCGGCTCCTTCGCCGATGACGAATCCGTCGCGCTGTCTGTCGAAGGCGCGCAGTGCTCCGGCGGGATCCTCGAAGCGGTGGGACAGGGCGCCGATCCGGTCGAATCCCGTGACGTAGAACGGGGTGATGGTCGCGTCGGCGCCGCCGGCCAGAGCGATGTCGCAGCGGTCCAGGGCCAGCAGGTCCAGCGCCGCGCCGATGGCGGTCGCGCCCGACGCGCAGGCGGTGTTGACCGTGCAGCTGGCTCCCCGGGCCCCGAACTCGATGGTCAGCTGGGCAGCGACGGTGTTACTCAGGGAGGTCGGCACGGCGAACGGCGACATGTTCTGCGGGCCGGCTTCCATCAGCGCGCGGTGCTCGACCTCCAGGGTCTGGGCTCCGCCTGCGCTCGAACCCACGATCACCGCGACGCGCGCGCCGTCCCACCGCGCCGGGTCCAGTCCGGCGTCGGTCAGCGCCTCGCGCGCGGCGAGCAGCGCCAGCTGTGCGCAGCGGTCGGGCTTGCGGGCCCGTGCCCGACCGAGCCGGGCTGGGTCGAAGCCGCCCACGCGGCAGACCAGATGAGTCGGAACCGTCTCCTGTTCGAGCTGCAGTACGGCGGTCGGCAGGCCCTTGCAGACCCGCTCCCAGCCGGAGGCCCGCCCATCGCCGGCCGGGGTCACCAGGCCGACGCCCGTGACGCATGCATCCTGTCGAGCGGTCACGCGGAGGTCACCGGGCTCCGACGAGGGCGGCGACATCCGCGACGGTGCGGGTGGCGCTGATCTCCTCCTCCGTCACCGCCACCCCATTCTCGCGGCGGAGAACCAGAGCCAGCTCGACGACGGCGATGGAATCCAGGCCGACTTCCTCGCGCGTGGCATCCGGGCTGATGTCATCCTCGGAAATCCCGAGAGAAACAAGAACAATTTTCAGTTCATCGTATGACACTTCTTCTCCGTCTCATGGATGGTGCAGAAGACTCCCCAAAGTACCATCCTCAATGGGAACGAACTACCCAAAGAGAACAATGCAACACACGAGCGACCGGAGAAAGTAAAGATGGACATTCTGGAAAAGTGCCGACCGTGGACCGAGGAGCATCTGCGGCGGACCGGGCGAGACTGCTACTTCCGCACGGTCGGCGACACGTTCGACGGCACGGAGGCGGAATTCGAGGGCCGCCGGGTGATCATCGCCGCCTCCCACGACTACCTGGGGCTTTCCGCCGACCCCCGGGTGCGCGAGGCCGCTGTCGCGGCGGTGCGACGCTTCGGCACCTCGCTCGGCGGGTCACGTGCCGGGAGCGGCACGCTGGAACTGCATGAGGAGCTGGAGAGCCGACTGGCGGAGTTCATGGGCCAGGAAGCGGCCGCCGTCCTTCCGTCCGGTTATCAGGCAAATTTGATGCTGGCTCCGCTGCTCACGGACAGCGACGTGGTCTTCAGCGATTTCTTCAACCATGTCTCACTGGGCGAGGCCGTCGCTCTCGGCAGAGCCAAGGAAAGGAAATTTCTGCACGGCAACCTGGATCATCTGGAGGAGCTGCTTCAGGTCACCGACGACACCGGCATTGACGGCGGAAAGATTATCTTCACGGACGGGGTTTTCTCGGCGGAGGGGGACCTCTGCGACCTGCCCGGGCTGATGAAACTGGCGGACTCCTACCGGGCACGGGTCGTCGTCGACAGTTCGCACGACCTGGGGGTGCTCGGCCAGACCGGGGCCGGCGCGGGGGAACACTTCGGGCTCCGCCCCGATCTCGTCACCAGCGCCTTGTCCAAGAGCCTGGCCTCGGTGGGCGGGGTGATCGCCGGGCCCGCCGACGTGATCCGCTACCTGCGGTTCCACGCGCGTACGGCGATGTTCACCGCGGCCGCGTCACCGGCCAACGTCGCCGCCGCGCTGGCCGCGCTGACGATCCTTCAGGCCGAACCCCAGCGACGTATCCGCGTGCTGGATCTCGCCGAGCGGCTGCACAACGGCTTGCGGGCGCTCGGATTTGACACCGGTGCGTCCGTCACACCAGTGGTGCCGGTCCTCGTGACGGGCCGCGAGCGGTGCCTGCGCATGTGGCAGGAGTTGTGCACGGCAGGGGTGTTCACCGCGCCCATGGTCCACCCGATCGTCAGGGCCGGCCGCGAGGTACTGCGAGTCACCCTGACCGCCGCACACACCGATGCGCAACTGGAGCAGGTCCTGATCGCGTTCGAACACGTGGGTAGGAACGCCGGAGTCATCCCCCGCTCCGCACCGGGTTCGCACACCCCGGTACGGATCGCCCACCCAGGCGAGGCTCCACTGTCCGGCCCGGACAACGTTCGACTCGTCCCCTGAGCACCGAGGAGGTCGTGGTGTCGAGGGAATCGGGCGGGCTGCCGGTTCGGCGGCGTGGGGCCTGGCGGCGTGGGTCGGTCGCGGGCGATCCGACCAGGCCCTGCCGCAGACAGTCACACCTGAGATTCGACAAACCCTGAATGCCGCTCCGTCGGGGCACCCCGCCGGGCGGCCGGCATCAGCTCGCGCCGATCCCGGATCACTCCGGACACGTCCACCGCCAGGAAGGCTTCGCAGACCACTGCGAGGGGCATCGCCGCAGGTCAGCGCACCCGACCCCGCGCCTTCAAGGGAATCGACGGCAGCTCCGGGGCCGGGAGTCGGTCGCCGTCGTAGCCGTGCACTTCGCCGAACCGGGAGCCCTTCTCCCAGTCGTTTCGTGCCTGTGCGATCTCCTCGCCGGATCGGGCGATGAAGTTCCACCACATGACGATCTGCTCCTCGAACGGGGTGCCGCCGAGGAGGACGAGGCGGGCCGGGGCGTCGGCGGTGTTGGTGAGGGTCAGGGTGGTGGTGCCGGGGGCGAGGTAGCCGAGGTCGCCCGGGTGGAGGTCGGTGGCGGCGAGGCGGACCTCGCCGTGGTCGACGAGGACGCCGTGCTCGAAGGCCGGGTCGACGGCCAGGGTGACGGTGGCGTGCGGGGCGAGGGTGAGTTCGGCGCCGAGCAGCGGGGTGAAGGTGGGGACGGGGGAGGTACGGCCTGCCAGGGTGCCGAGGAAGACGCGGACCTCGGCGCCGTCCAGGGCGACGGGCTCGGGGACGTGATGGTGGAAGTCCCGTGCGGTGTAGCGGTGTTCGTCCGGCAGCACGACCCAGAGCTGGACGCCGTGCAGCACGGTGGTCGCGGGGGTGGAGACCTCGGAGTGGCAGATGCCGTGGCCGGAGGTCATCAGGTTGAGTTCGCCCGGGCGGACGAAGGCGTGGACGCCGAGACTGTCCCGGTGCTCGATCTCGCCGGAGAAGAGCCAGCTGACGGTCTGCAGGCCGGTGTGGGGGTGCGGGGCGACGTCCATGCCGCCGGTGCGGGCGACGTCGTCGGGTCCGTAGTGGTCGACGAAGCACCAGGCGCCGATCAGCCGGCGGGAGCGGTGCGGCAGGGTGCGGCGGACGGTCATCGCGCGCGGTCCGCCGAGCGGGACGTCGCGGGGGGACAGCACCTCGACGTACGGGTCCTGCTGGTCCTGCGGCGGTACGGCGGCGGGGCGCGGCTCGGTCTCGGCGGTGCTCACGGCGGTGGTCCCTCCCTGGATGGTGTCGGCCGGGTGATGCCGACCTGGCGATGTCGGCCGGGCGGTGTCGGCCGGGCGGTGTCGACTGCTGGGTAGTTCTAGATTCAACTATTATGGCATGGCAGAGTGTCGAACGGCAGCGAGCCAATGATCGCAGTGGGAGTCGAGGAGTCCAGGTGAGTGCTGAAGTGACGGTGGATCCGGCGGAGCGGCGGGTGTTCATCGACAAGCAGAGCCCCAAGGCCTACAAGGCGCTGCTCGCCGCCGCCGAGGCGGCCAAGGAGGTCGCGGCCGAGGCCGGGCTGGACCGGCGGCTGGTGGAACTGGTCAACCTGCGGGTCTCCCAGATCAACGGCTGCGCCTACTGCCTGCACGTGCACACCCGGGCCGCGTTGCGCGAGGGCGAGACCACCCAGCGCCTGGGCGTGCTCCCGGCCTGGCGGGACACCGAGCTGTTCACCGCCCGGGAGCGTGCGGCGCTGGCCCTGGCGGAGGCGACCACGAACCCGGCGGACGCCGCCCTCCAGGCGGCCGCGTACGGGCTGGCGCGGGAGGTGTTCACCGAGGAGGAGCTTTCGGCGGCGATCTGGGTGGCGATCACGATCAACTCCTTCAACCGGGTGTCGATCATGAGCAAGCACCCGGTCCGCCCGATGCCGGGGCTCTGACGTCCGGGGGGCCTGACGCCCGGGGCTCCTGGGATGGGGCGGGGGTCGGTCGGATCCTCCGTTCGGCGCAGCGTCTACGGTGGTGGGAGTACGACCGATTCCTCCCGGTGGAGGATGACGGATCATCACGTCAGGGGCGAGGCTGTGGACTCGGAGGCGGGCGGGGGCCCGCCGTGGACGAGGGGGTCGCATGGTACGTCGTACGGGTTCGGGGCCCGTGATGGTGGTGGCAGCGGCGGTCTGTCTGGCGCTGGCCGGGCCGGTGGTCTCGGCGGGGGCCGTCGAGCCGCCTGCCGCCGTCGTGTCCGAGGATGCCGCGCGGACGGCGGCGCTGAAAGCGGTGACCGACGCCGGGGCGGCCGCGGCCATCGCCGAGGTCCGCGACGAGAACGGGGTCTGGCGCGCGGGCACGGGCGTCGCCGACCTCGCGACCGGCGCCCCGGTGCGCGTGGACGGCCGGTTCCGCGCCGGGAGCATCACCAAGACGTTCACCGCCACCACGGTGCTGCAGCTGGTGGGGGAGGGCCGGCTCGGTCTGGACGACCCGGTGGAGCGCCACCTGCCGGGGATGGTCCCGAACGGCGGGCGGATCACCGTCCGTCAGCTGCTCAACCACAGCTCCGGCCTGTGGGATCCGACCAACGAGCCGGGCGGGCTGTTCCCGCACACCACGGATCCGGGCGAGATCCGGAACTGGCTCGACCAGGGCGGGCTGACCCGCAGCATCACCCCGGCCCAGGTGGTGGCCGCCTCGGTGGCGCACGCGCCCAACTTCCCGCCGGGGGCCAGGTTCAGCTACTCCAACGTCAACTACACCCTGCTCGGCATGATCATCGAAAGGGCGACCGGCCGCACCTACGCCCAGGAGATCACCGCACGCATCCTGCGGCCGCTCGGGATGACCGGAACGTACTTCCCCGGTAGGGCCACCGACATCCGGGGCCCGCACGCCCACGGCTACTGGACGCTTGCCGAGGGCCCGGCCCCGGAGGACCGCAGCGACCGGGACGTCACGGTGGAGAGCGTCACGTGGGCGAACTCCGCGGGCGAGCTGATATCCACCCTGTCCGACCTGAACCGCTTCGAACGGGCCCTGCTGGGCGGGCGGTTGCTGTCGCCCGAGCTGATGCGGCAGATGACGACCACCATCCCGGCGCAGTCCGACGGCGGGCCCGTGAGCCTGTCGTACGGCCTCGGGCTGGCCCGGCTGGAGCTGTCCTGCGGGCCGGTGTACGGGCATGACGGCGGGATGCCCGGGTTCGCCTCCCAGCTGTGGAGCAAGGGGGACCGGCAGGTTGCGATGTCCGTGACGTCCAGGGGTGACCAGGCACAGGCGGTGCAGCAACTCGTCGCGCAGGGCGGCTTCCTGGAGGAGGCCCTCTGCGGCAAGAACCAGGGCGGGGGTGAGGTCCGGCCGAAGCTCGGCTGAGCGGGTCGCGACTGACGCGGTGACCGTCGCGCGCCCTCACCACGGAAGAGGTGCGGGGTCGCCGAAGAGCGCGAAGGGCGCCCACGCGACGGGCTCCGGGAAGCGGCGCCGTACGGCCTGTTGGGCCCGGCGCAGTGCCGCGGTCCTGGAGGCCCCGCGACGCAGCGCGCGGTAGAACTCGCACATCAACTGCACCGTCGGCTCGCTGGGAACGTCCCAGACGCTCACCAGGACGGACCGGGCGCCGGCGATCTCGAAGGTGCGGCGAAGGCCGAACACGCCCTCGCCCGGGTGGTAGGAGCCGAGGCCGGTGACACAGGCGGAGAGCACGACCAACTCGGTGCCGAGCAGGTCGAGGTCGTAGACGTCGGAGGCGGTGAGGACGCCGGTTCCCAGGCTGTCGGCCGGCTTCTGCCCGGCAAGGAAGGTGTTCGCACCCGCCAGGGCCAGACCGGTGCAGAGGAGCGGGTCCACGGCAGGGCCCGGGGTGCGCGCCGCGTCGGGGGTGCCCGCCGGAACGGGAGTGCCCGCCGGAACGGGAGTGCCCGTCGGGTCGGGGGTGCCCGTCAGGTCGGGGGGTGGGCCGCTCGGTGAGTCGGGCCCCGGTCCCGCGCCCGGTCGTCGGGTACCGGCCGGGCGCAGCGGTTCGGCCAGGGCGTAGCCGTGCGTCGCCAGGTGGAGGATCAGCGGACTCCGGGCCGTGCGCAGCCGGGAGGCCGAGGCGTCCGGGCCGGTGTGCAGCTCGGCGCCGATGTGGTCGGCGATCCACCGCCCTTCGGCCCCGGTCTCCGGCAGTGGTGCGAACGGGCCCCCGTCGAGCCCGGTGCCGCCGGATCCGTAGTCGATGTCGGCGAACACGACCGGCGGCGCGGGGCGGGGCCCGTAGCGGCCACGCAGCAGGTCCCGGCCGGTGGTCAGGAAACCGATCTCGAACGTGTCCAGCAGTCGGCTGCCGTCGGGCGAGGGGAGGGCGGCGAAGGGAAGGAGGTTGAGGCTTCCGTCCGGCGAGATGAGCAGCCGGTGGACTCCGGTCAGGGCGGCGTCGATCCGTTGGATCAGCACCCGGTGGAGTTCCAGACCCAGCGCCTGTTCCCCGGTGTCCTGGTCCCGGAGGAGCTCACGCCAGCGTCGGACGCCCTCGTCCAGTGCGCCGGCGGTGTCGTGGGCGAAGAGCCGGGGCGGTGACCCCGGTGTGAACACCAGGCTCAGTACGGCGGCTTCGTCGCCCATCTCCGCCCGGTAGTACTCGACGAGCGCGGTACCGGGCGGGAGGGCGGCGGTCACCGCCTGCCAGGTCGGCAGGGCCGTCCGGGTAACGCCGGGGTCGGGGTCGGAACCGGGGTTGGGGCCAGTGCCGGAGTCGGGCTTGGGGCCGGCGCCGGGGTGAGAGAGCCGGTCGGCGAGCAGCATCTCCAGGCGGCCCTGCCGCGCCCTGAGGTCCTGCACGCGCCGGCCAGCGTTCGGCCGCAGGGAGTCGTCGTCGAGCGTCAGACGCCGCAACTCGTGCCGCACGGCGCGGAGTTCGGTGGCGACGGCCGCGATCCGAGGCTCCGGGCCGTTGGACAGCATCGCGCGGTCGCGGGCCACGGCCTCCGCGACGACGGCCTTGCGCCGCAGTACGGCGTTCGCCAGGAGCTCCAGCAACTCCGCGCCCGGCTCCAAGCCGGTGGTGGCGAACAGGACGACGACGAAGGTGTCCAGTCTGCCGAGGAGGGTCCGTGCGTAGGCCAGCCGTTGCACCTCGGAGGAGGCGGCGAAGACCTCGGCCAGGTGGGCGTCCTCGATGTCGAACTGCTCCCGCAGCAGGGCGGCGGCCTCGCCGGACCTCCCGGTTTCGAGGCAGAGCATCCCGAGGCTGAACAGCGAGTCGGTCATCGCCACCCGGTTGGGGTCCGCCAGTTGGTGCCTGCGGGCGATCACGGCACGGTAGAGCTGTTCCGCCCGTTCCCGTTCGCCCAGGGAGTGGTGCACCAGGGCCAGGAGGTCGAAGGTGGTGAGCTGGTCCTCGGTGGCCGTCTCGGGGGTGAGGTGCGCTGCGGCGGCCCGGGCGTACGCCAACGCCCGGGCGAGGCGTCCTTGCCGGCGACACCGCTGCCCGATGCCGGTCCGCAGCGAACGCAGCAGTTCGGGTGTGGTCTCCGGGTCGTCGGCGGCCGCCGTGAGTGCCGCGTCCAGGTGCTCGTCCGGGACCTCCAGACCGTACCGGGCCGTCGCGACCAGGGCCACCGCCGCCCTGAGAGGTGAGGGGCGGGGGCGGGCCCGGGCCACCTCGGCGGCCTGGAGCGCCAGTTCGAGGGCCCGGGCGGCGTTGCCCAGGCGGTCCTCCTCGGAGGCCTGCTCGATCAGCGTCCGGAACGTCACATCAGGGTCGTCCGGTTCTCCTCCGGCCTGCGGGCGGGCGTCGTGCGCGAGTTCGAAGAGCATCCGCCTGCTCGGGGAGCGGCCGTTCTCCTGCTCCAGGGCCGCGAAGTTGCGCAACATGACGGCGGAGGGCGCCGCCTCCGCCGCCAGTTCCCGGTAGATCGACCGGGCGACGGCGGGGTCGCCGTGGAGCTGGTGGTAGGCGGCGAGGTTGCCGCGCGCCTCGGCGAGGTGCGCGGCGGCCGAGGGGCCGGCCGCCGTGAGGAGTTCGACCGCTTCGGTCAGCACGGCCTCGGCGCGCGGATCGCCGTCGAGGGCCAACAGCTTGCCCAGGTTGGCGAGGGTGATCCCCAGGTCGATGTCCGGCATCCGCGCTTCACACCGTGCCTCTCGACCGCACCCGCTCACGCCCTTCGGCGCCGCAGTTCGACCGCTTCCTCCAACAGCGCCCGGGCCGCCGCGTCGTGCCCTGCCCTGTGCAGGGTGACGGCGATTTGGTTCAGCGTCCTGGAGAGCGCGGCCGGGTCCGAGCCGAGGATCTCCCGGGCGTAGCGTTCCGCGGCCTTCGCGAACTCTCCCACCTGACCGGGGCCTTCCGCTCGGCGCAGTGCCTCGGCGTAGGTGGCGAGCCAGGGCGGCAGCAGGGTGACCGGTCCGTGCTCCTGGACGTGGTGCACGGCCATGCCGGCGACGGCGAGCGCGTCGGGATGGGCGCCCGTCTCCTCGGCGATGCCGTGCATGGTGGCGAGGTGGCGCAGGCAGCCCTCGGCGTCCTGCATCCGGTGGCACAGCTCCTGGGCCGTGCTGGTGTACTGCCAGGCCTGCTGGTGCCGGGACAGCCGGCGGGCCAGTCCGCCCATCCACTCGTAGCAGGTGGCCTGTCCCACCTCGGGCGGCCTGGACAGTACCTGCCCGCTCGACAGGAGCCCGGTCACCAGCGCGAGCGCCTGCTCGTGCCCGCCCTGCCGGGAGAGTTCTTCGCACTGGGCGAGGGTCCGGTTGAGGGTCTCCGAGACGGCGACGCCGGGCAGCGGGACGCCCAGGCGCTCGGCGACCGCGAACGACGCCCCTCCGTACCGCTGCACCGCGGCCGGGTCGTGGCGGAGCTCCGCCGGTACGGTGAACCGGGCGGGGAAGTCGGCGCGCAGCTGGTCCCCGTGGAGCCGGCAGAGCCGGTCCAGCAGCGCCGAGTCCCCGGCGCTGACGGCTGCTTCGAGCTCGTACCAGAGGTGAGCGGTCATCTCATGCTCCGACGTCCTCGTAGGTGAGTTCCGCGAACACATGACTCTCGGCCGTCCTGGTCTCGGCCGCCCTATCTGCCGCCGTCCCGCCGACCGGGCTCCCGACCGGGCTCCCGACCGGGCTCCCGACCGGGTTCCCGCCGACCGGGCTCCCAGGCGTGCTCCCGGGCGTGCCCCCGGCCGGGCCGCGGCCGCCGAACTCCTTGCGGCCGAACAGCCGGGGACGCACGCCGGACACCCGGAACAGGGGTGTGAGGCCTTCCGGGGCGATCACCTTCACGCCGACGCCCTTGGACCCGACGATGCTCAGCCCCGCGGACGCGGAGGCGAGCGGGATCGTCCCCGAGAGCGCCTCCGCGGAGGCGGCGAGGTCGATGCTGGCGCCCTGCTGCTGGGAGACGAGGATCACGGCGGGGCCGGTGGCGACCACTTCGGTGACCACGACCTGGGTGCCCGGCCACCGCCCGGCCGCCGCCAGGTCGAGCACGCGCCGCCCGAGCGCCTCGCGGTCGGCGATCTCGCTGATCCGGCACGACCGCGCCTGGAAGACGATGCCGTGCCGGCGGCTGAACGACACCGCGATGCGGGCGAGCGGCCCGCCCTCGGCATCCGTCGAGACGGCGACCTCGGCGGCCGAGCTGTAGTCCAGGTCCACGCCCCGCTCGCGCTCCCGCACCGCGAATCCGATGCCGAGTTCGGCGAGCGAGGTCAGCCGCTCGAACCGGTCCCGGTGCAGGCGGCCGACGTCGCCGAGTTCGAGGTGGGTGTTGGGCAGCCAGCTGGACAGGTAGTCGAACTCCGCGCGGAGTTCCTCCGAGTACTGTTCATGGATCGCGGGCACGCACCCTCCCCCTGGACGCCGGAAGCGCCGGCAGTCGGCATCGTAGGCCAGCGCCGGGACCGGCGGGGCGCAAACGGGGACTCCCGACTTCGCTGCCTGGCAACCGCCGCTGCACCGGCGGCCGGGCGGGCCGACACAATGGTGTTCCGGGCCGGGGGAGCACGTCAGGTGTCAGGTGAAGGTGCCAGGTGCCGGGTGTCAGGTGTCAGGTTTCAGGGGGAGGGGAGCGCGTGTGAACGTGGCCGGAGGGCTGGTCGACGGCCGGTACCGCCTCGCGGCGCCGCTGGGGCGCGGCGGCATGGGGGAGGTGTGGCTCGCCGAGGACGTCAGGCTCGCCCGGCGGGTGGCGGTGAAGTTCCTGCCCCGGGGCCTCGACCCGGAGGAGGACGGGGAGGCGGTGGCCCGCTTCCACCGCGAGGCCCGGGTGGCCGCGGGGCTCCAGCACCCCGGCCTGGTCCAGGTCTTCGACAACGGCGAGCAGGACGGTCAGCTGTTCCTGGTGATGGAGCTGCTGCACGGCCGGGACCTGCGCACCGTCCTGCGGGAGGACGGACCGCTGCCGGTGCGCCGGGCGGTCGAGCTGGCCGCGCAGACCGCCGAGGCGCTGTCCTGCGCCCACCGGGCCGGCATCGTCCACCGGGACGTCAAACCCGCCAACCTGATGCTGCTCCCGGACGGCCGGGTCAAGGTCTGCGACTTCGGCCTCGCCGGCTACCTCCGCTCGGCCACCGGCCTGACCCGCTCGGGCGTCGTCATGGGCACCCCGGACTACATGTCCCCCGAGCAGTGCCGGGGCCGGCAGGTGGACGAGCGGTCCGACCTGTACGCGCTGGGCTGCGTGCTGCTCGCGCTGCTCACCGGGAAGCCGCCGTTCCCCGGCCGCCGGGACGTCTGGGCGGTGCTGCAGGACCACCTGCGGACCCCGCCGCCACGACTGGCCGAGCGGCGCCCGGACGTGCCGGAGGCGCTGGACGGGCTGGTCACGGAGCTGCTCGCCAAGGACCCGGCGGACCGGCCGCGCTTCGCCGGGGAGGTGGCCGACCGGCTCAGGGCGCTGCTCGCCCCGGGTGCTCCGGTACCGGTCCCGGTCTCGGCCCCGGCCCCCGGCCCGCCCGCAGCTTCCGCCGCACCCGTCGGCCCCGGGTACCGGATCGAGGTGTTCCAGAACGAGTACCAGCCGCCGGACACGACCGAGGTGGACGCGATCCTGACCGTGCACGGCGCCGCGCTCGACCAGGCGCACGCGGTGGTCGCGGCGCCGCAGGCCGTGGTGTTCCTGGTCGGCCTCTCCGAGGGTCTCGCGCCGGCGGACTTCCGCGCCGTGACCGACGCGGTGGCGGCCGCCGTCGACACCCTGGACGACGAGGTCCGGTTCGGCATCGTCGAGGGCTCCGAGTACGCGCGGATGCTCTACCCGGACACCAGGCGCCTGGTCCGCGCCACCCCCGCGACCAAGGCCGAGGCCCGCGCCGCGCTCGGCGGGCTGGCGCGGCTGCGCGCGGCCGCCTTCGGGAGGTGGATCCGGCTGGCCGACCAACTGCTCGCCGGGCACCAGGACGCCGACCGCACCGCCGTGCTCCTGATGGACGGACGGGACGACGCCGAGGAGCCGGCCGAACTCGCGGCCGTGCTCGCCTCCTGCGCGGGCCGCTTCCGCTGCCACGTCCGCGGCATCGGCACGTACTGGGAGGTCGCCCAGGGCCGCGCCGTCTCCGCGGCACTGGCCGGCACCCTCGACCTCGTCCGGCTGCCCGACACGCCCGAGGCGGCCGCCGTGATGCGGCGCGAACTCACCGGGATCGTCCAGGGCAGCCGTCGGGCCCGCGGCCGCGACCTCGCGCTGCGCGTCACGACGCCGGCCGGAGCCGGGGTCGGCTTCCTCAAGCAGCTGGTGCCCGCGCTGGCGGACCTGACCGCCGCCGGGCACCCGGTCGGACCAGGCGCGACGGAGTACCGGGTGGACGTCCCGGACGGCAGCACCTGCGACTACCACCTGCAGGTTCTGCTGCCGCCCGGCCCGGCCACCTCGGACCTCACCGCCGCCACCGTGGAACTCGTCCAGCTCCCGCCGGCCGGCGACGGCCGGACCCTGACCCGCGCCGAAGTGCGGTTCGTGCCCACGCCGGAGTAGCGGAGGCGGACAATGGCAGACGTGACAGACATGACGCTCAACCTCTGGCGGCAGCCGCTCGGCCCGGTGGCCGCCGAGGTGCTCAGCGCGGTGTGGGACCGCAACGACCTGACCGTGCTCATCCTCGCCGAAGGCGCGCTCTCCGAACTCCCGCCCGGCATCAGCCGGTTGATGCGGCTGCGCACCCTCGACCTCGGCCACAACCTGTTCACCGAGGTGCCCGCCGAACTGACCCGGCTCACCTGGCTCCGGGACTTCCTCTACCTGCACGACAACCAGCTGACCGTCCTGCCGGACGACATCGGGAAGCTCACCGAACTCCGCTACCTCAACGTCGGCGAGAACAAGCTCACCGAACTCCCGTTCGCTGTCGGCAAGATGACCGAGCTGGTCGAACTGCGCGCCCAGCACAACCGGCTCACCGCCCTGCCGGAGTCCATCGGCGCCCTCGGCGAGCTGCGCGAACTCTGGCTGCGCGGCAACGAGTTGACCGCCCTCCCGGCCTCCTTCGGACTGCTCTCCGAACTGCGCGAGCTGGAACTGCGGGAGAACGCCCTCGCCGAGCTGCCCGCCGTCCTGGCCGGACTGCCGCGGCTGCGCCGGATCGACCTGCGCAGCAACGGGATCACCGCACTGCCCGACTGGCTGGCCGACCCGGCCGCGCTGCCCGCGTTGGAGAAGCTCGACCTGCGGTGGAACGACGTCCAGGTGACGGAGCGCGTGCGGGAGGCGCTCGCCGAGCGCGGCTGCGCCCTGCTGATGTGAGCTCTCCCATAAAGATCAACACGAACGTCCGGGTGCTGCTACCGTGGAGGGCATGAAGCGCGCTGCACTCGCCACGACGACGCCGGAGAGAGTCCCGGCGCGCTGACTGCTGACCAAGTCCGAAGCCCCGGGGCGAGTGCCCCGGGGCTTCGTCGTTCCCGGTCCCACTCGCCCGCACAACCCGAGTGGAGACCACCCCGATGAACGACCGCCTCGCTCCCGCGAACGACCACCCTGCGAACGACCGCCCTGCGAACGACCGCCCTGCGAACGACCGCCCCGCGCACGACCACCGCAAGCTCGGCCGCGAGCTCGACCTCTTCGACACCGACCCGCTGATGGGCTCCGGCCTGCCGTACTGGCTGCCCGACGGCGCCGCGATCCGGCACACCCTGGAGGAGTTCATCCGCGGCCGCGAGCGCCGGGCCGGCTACCGCCACGTCTACTCGCCGGTGCTCGGCAAGCGCGAGCTGTACGAGATCTCCGGCCACTGGGACCACTACCGCGAGGACATGTTCCCGCCCATGCAACTCGGCTCGGAGGAGATGGTGCTGCGCCCGAGCCTGTGTCCGCACCACGCGCTGATCTTCCGCTCCCGCCCGCACAGCTACCGCGAGCTCCCGCTGCGGATGGCCGAGTTGGGCGGCATGTACCGCTCCGAGCTGTCCGGTGTGCTCGGCGGCCTGACCAGGGTCCGGGCGATCCAGCTGAACGACGCGCACGTCTTCTGCACCCCGGAGCAGGCCGCCGACGAGGCCGTCGCCGCCCTGGAGCTGATCCGCGAGGCGCACCGGGCGCTCGGCATCGTGCCGGTCCGCTACCGGCTGTCGCTGCCCGGCGAGGGCGGCAAGTACGTGGCCGACCCGCAGCTGTGGCGGCGGGCCACCGCGCTGCTGACCGACGTGCTGGAGCGCTCCGGGGTGCCGTTCGAGGCGGCGGAGGGCGAGGCCGCGTTCTACGGGCCCAAGATCGACGTGCAGATCGCCGACGGTGCCGGGCGCGAGTTCACCCTCTCCACCGTCCAGATCGACTTCCACCAGCCCGAGCGCTTCAACCTGCACTACATCGGCGCGGACGGCGCCAAGCACCGCCCGGTGATGGTGCACCGCAGTGTGATCGGCAGCGTCGAACGGGTGGTCGCCCACCTGATCGAGCTGTACGGCGGCGCGTTCCCGGCCTGGCTGGCGCCGGCCCAGGTGGTGCTGCTGCCGATCTCCGAAGCCGAGCTGCCGCAGGCCGAGCGGCTGCGGCAGCGCTGCCTTGACCTCGGGCTGCGGGCCGAGGTCGCCGGACCGGAGCACGGCAGCCTGGGCGCCCGGATCCGGGAGGCGCGGTTGGTGCCCTACCAGGCGGTGATCGGTGCCAGGGAGGCCGCGGACGGCCGGGTCGCGCTGCGGCTGCGGGACGGCCGCCGGCTGGAGCCGATGGCGGCCGAGCAGGCCTGGGCGCGGATCGGCGCGCTGGTGGCGGACTGCAGCGCCGAGCTGTGGCGGGACGCGCCGGCCGGGTGAACCGGGGGCTGCAGGTCTTCCACCGCCCAGCGACCGGTCATCGCCGAGCGACCGGCCACCGCTGAGCGGCCGTGCCACCGCTGACCGCCGGGGGACTCGCGGCCCCCGGCGGTCAGTAGGACTGGAGCTCGATCAAGTGGCCCTCGGGGTCCCGCAGGTGGGCGCTGCGCAGGTCGGGGCCCCACTCGGGCCGGTCGGTGGCCGGGACGGCGAGGACTCCGCCGTGCTGGAGGCAGAGGGCGAGCGCCTCGTCCACGTCGTCGACCCGGAAGACCAGCATCGTGGTGTCCTGGGTGGGGGTGGCCGGGCGGGCGGGCAGTCCGGTGGTGCCCAGCGTGGCGGACATCGCGGCGCGGTCGTAGAGCGACAGGACGGCCTGCTCGTCGACTTCCCAGTTGGCGTACGGGCCCTCGGGTGCGCCCTTGACCAGGGTGGCGCCGGTGAGGGCGGGGAGGACGGCGCGGTAGAAGCCGAAGGTCTCGGCGAAGCGGGTGACGAGCAGGCGGGGGTAGAGGGCGTCCACGGTCGGGCTCCAGACGGGATCTGAATCAGTGGGTCTCCACCCACTATAGGGATCGCCCCTAGAATCTCGCCATGGCCTCCGAGAACCCCGCCCCGCCCGACGCGCTGCCGCCGACACTGCTGGGCCTCAGCACCTTCCTGCTCGCCCGGATCGGCCGCGCCGCGCGGGCGGAGCTCGCCGGGCAACTGGCCGAACGCGGCCTGCGGCTCTGGGACATGGCTGTGTTGGCAGCCCTCGTCGACTTCGGGCCGCAGGTGCAGCGCGACCTGGTCCGGCGGCTGGGCATCGACCCGAGCGACCTCGCCAAGGTCGCCGACCAGCTCGGCGCGGCCGGGTACGTCGAGCGCAGCCGGGACCAGGCGGACCGCCGGCGGGTCTCGGTGTCGGTCACCGCCGAGGGGCGGGCACTGCTCGCCGAACTGGAGGCGCGGGCGCGGGCGGTGCAGGACGAGGTGCTGGCCCCGCTCGACCCGACGGAGCGCCGGGTGCTGCACGAACTGCTGCTGCGCGTGGAGCACGGGTCGCCGGAGTGGCGCGCCCCCGCGTGATCCGCCGGACGAGCTGGGGCGTTTCTCAGCCGGGCAGCACCCCGGGGCGGCGGGCGCCGGCGAACTCGCCTGCCCAGCGCGGGACGTCGAGCACGTGCTCGACCCGGGCGATCAGGGTGCCGGTCCGCTCGGCGTGGATCATCGCGCCGTCGCCGGTGTAGATGCCGACGTGGTGCAGCGGGGCGTCGGGGCGGGAGAAGAAGAGCAGGTCGCCGGGGGCCAGCGCGTCACGTTCGACCGGGGCGCTGCGGTTGAACTGGGCCACGGTGTAGTGCGCGAGCTCGACGGTGCCCTGGCTGGCGCGGTACCAGCAGTACAGGGACAGCCCGCTGCAGTCGAAGCCGACCGTGCTCTCGCCCAGGCACACGCCGTTCAGGTAGCCGTTCTCCCCGTCGCAGAAGCCGAGGCTCGGGCCCAGCCGGTCGCCGCCGCCCCAGGCGTACGGAAGGCCGAGCTGGGCCTCGGCCACCGTGACGACCCGCCGGCCGAGGGTGGCGGCGGGGTCGGCGGCAACGGGGTCGGTGGGCGTGGGGTCAGTGGGAGTGGGATCGGCGGGAGCGGGGTGGGCGGGAGCGGGGTGGGGGTCGGACGGCGGTGCGGCGTGGGCGGGTTGGGACGCGGCGGCGAGGGCCGGGGTGAGGCCGGCGCCGAGGGCGAGGCCGAGCACGCGGCGGCGTCCGACACCGGAAGCCCGGTCGCGGTCGGGGGGTTGGGACTCCATCGGTCGACTCCTCCTGGCGGGGCGTGGCCGGTCGCGGCCGATGGTGGTCGATCGTGGCGCCGGCGTGGGTCGGCACCAGGATCGGGGCCCGAGGGGGTTGTCCGCCATCACCCGCAACGGTGAATCGTGGGCACACGGGCCTTGGTACGGACGGGATCTCGCCCTAAATCGGTTTGACGTCCGTTCGTGCGAGGCCAACGATGAGCGCGAACGTTCGGTCGCGATCCCCTCGGAGGGCCCCATGAACAGCGCGGTCAAGCTGGTCCGCAACACCCGGCTGACCCAGGCCGTCGACTACGCCTATGCGGCGGTGGTGGACGCCCCGGTCCGCTCGCTCTGGCTCGCCGGGGCCTGCCCGTTGGACGAGGAGGGCCGTACGGTCGCGGTCGGCGACTACGAGGGCCAGGCCCACCAGGTGATGCGCAATCTGATAACCGTGCTGGAGGACGCGGGCGCGGGGCTCACGGACATCGCGCGGACCACCGTGTACGTGGCCTCCGGCGACCAGGCGGACTTGGTGAAGGTGTGGAACGTGTACCGGGAGTACCTGGGGGAGCATGACGCCCCCAGCACGCTGCTCGGCGTCTCGGTGCTCGGCTACACGGACCAACTGGTGGAGGTGGAGGCGGTGGCCGTGCTGCCATGACGGACCCGGGCGCTCAGGAGGCGGCGGCGAGCAGGGCGTCCAGCTTCCGGTAGCCCTCGGTCACGCCGCGCTCCATTCCGCTGGCCAGGATCGCGTCCCGGGCCACCAGGCTGTCGACCACCGACAGGACGGTGACCCGGGTGCGGCCCTCGCCGAGGGGCTCGAAGACGGCGGTGTCCAGCGAGACGCCGTCCGGCACGCCCTCGAAGGTGAAGGTCTGAACGAGTCGGGTGGCCGGCCGGACTTCATGGAAGGAACCGTAGAAGGCGGCGACCTCCTGGCCCTCGCGGTGCATGGAGTAGCGGTAGTGACCGCCGGTGCGGGCCTCCCACTCGTCGATCTTGAGGTCGAGGTCCTCGGGGCCGAGCCACTGCGCGACCAGCCCGGGTTCGATCCAGGCCCGGAAGACCCGCTCCTGCGGGGCGTCGAACTCGCGGACGATCCGGATGGTGGGCAGTGCGGGGTCCGCCTCGATGCGGGTCTCGCGGCCGGTGGTGGAGGTCATGACGGGTCTCCTTCGGTGGGTGCGGTGGGTGCGGTGGGTGCGGTGGGTGCGGTGAGGCGGTCGGTGCGGGAGTGGGCGCCGGTGTCCGGGGTCGGATCCGGGGCTGGGGCCGGGGCCGGGGCGGCGTCGTCGGTGGCGGCGGTGTCGCCCATGGCTGCGAGGACGGCGTCCAGGCGGCCGAAGCGGGCCTCGGCCCGGCGGCGGTAGCGCTCGATCCAGCTCGTCATCAAGTCGAACACCTGCGGCTCCAGGTGGCACGGCCGCCGCTGGGCGTCCCGACTGCGGCTGACCAGTCCGGCCTCCTCCAGGACCTTGAGGTGCTTGGAGACGGCCTGCATGGACATCGCGTAGGACTCCGCCAA
Organism: Kitasatospora sp. NPDC029367; assembly: GCF_055569135.1. NCBI lineage: Bacteria > Bacillati > Actinomycetota > Actinomycetes > Kitasatosporales > Streptomycetaceae > Kitasatospora > Kitasatospora sp. NPDC029367. The sequence goes on along the minus strand of NZ_JBVHYH010000029.1, from coordinate 19,539 downwards.
CTCGCCGACGGTCGCGTCCCGGACCGAAAGCCGGGCGACGATGTCGCGCCGGGTCGGATCGGCCAGGGCGACGAACGCCCGAGAGAGCTGGTCGACGGCCACGGTGGCACCTCTGTTCTTCCTCAACCGATTGGTTGAGGACAACGCTACTCCGGCCTGCCTGCGTGTTCAACCGATTGGTTGCGGAAGTCGTGGAGTGGAGTTCCGGCGGGTGTGTTCCGCGGAGGGAGCAGAAGAAACCGTTCATTCGGTTTCTCGGCGGCTGTGGGGGCGGCAGTCGTTCCTCCGGGCCGACCTCCCAGCGGTGTGGCCCCTGATCGCCAAGTCGGGAGTGGCGGACCGTTGACGGCAACTGTCGGGTCAGGCGGGGGAAGAGAGGGTGGGTCGGCTGCTTCGTCGGCATCGCCTTGTCGCCCGAAGGGTGCCCTTAGCTAAGATACGGGGTGTTTGGTTTTGTTTTCCGGAGCTCAGGGCGGGGTGGTTGCGGTGGTACGGCAGGAACGGGCGCTCCGGACGCGTCGGCTGATCCTGGAGGCCGCGGCGTCGGTCTTCGACGAGTTCGGCTACGAGGGCGCGACCATCGGGGAGGTGGTCGCCCGGGCGGGCGTGACGCGCGGTGCGGTGTACTTCCATTTCGCCTCGAAGCGGGACCTCGCGCAGGGAGTCGTCGAGGAGCAGTTCGTCCAGGACGGCGTGCCGGAACGGAGCTGCAAACTCCAGGAGTTCGTGGACACCGGGATGGTGGTGGCGCACCTGATGCCGCGCGATCCGCTGCTCAGCGCCGGCGCCCGGCTCTCGCTCGGCCAGGACGTGCTCGACGACTTCGGTGGCGGTGCGATCCCCGGCTGGATCAGCCGGATGGAGGCGCTGCTGGTCGCCGCCGGCGAACGGGGCGAACTGCTGCCGCACGTCGTCCCGGCCGACACCGCCTGGCTGATCACCGCTGCCTGGACGGGTGTTCAGATCCAGTCGCAGAAGCTGTCCGGCCGGGCCGACCTGGAACTGCGGGTGTCCGGGCTGTTCCAGCACCTGATGCCGAGCGTCGCGGTGCCCGGGGTGCTCGGCTCGTTGCAGATGGGGCCGGACCGCGGGGGGCAGGTGGTCGCCGAGGTCGCGGCGGCCCGGGCGGCGGAGTGCGCTGCTGACGGGTCGTCGGCGGAGGTCGGAGTGCGGGCGGCAGCGGGGCTGTAAGAAACAGCGCGTGCGGTTTTTTATGGACAGACCGTATGTCCTGTTTTTCGCTGATGACGGTTGACCCGGAGGTGTCGACCCGGACCCCAGATCTCCGGGCCGAGCGTTCCTGTCAGTGGCCATGCCTACGGTTCCTCCTATACGTGTTCAACAGCCGTCGCATACGAAGGGCACTCCGATGAGCCAGGCACAAGACGTTCGGGAGGCGTGGGCCCGGGTGACCACATGGCTCGAGCGGAACGACCCCGGGGTCTTCGCCACCCTCGGCGGTCCGGGGAGCCAGGAGGCCATCGACCGGGCCGAAGCGCGCATGGGGCTGGAGCTGCCGGCGCCGGTACGGCAATGGCTCCTGGTGAACGACGTGGATGTCGACGAGCGCCCCGAGTTCCCGGGTTCCCTGGTGCGGCGGGGGTGCGAGGTGCCCGTTCCCGGTGGAACCCTCCTGCTCGGCCTGGAGGACATCCAGCGGGTCTATCTCAGGCAGCTCGCCATGGAGCGGATGGAACCGTCCGAAGACCCCGACCACCCGCTCTGGCGCCAGGAGTGGCTGCCGATCGCCGCCGATCGCGACGGCCTCTACGGGACGTTCCTGGACACGGCCAACGGGACGATCGGAACATGGGCAGACGCGGATCTGCCGGAGGAAGGGGTGCTGGCCTCGCTGTCCGCGCTCTTCCACCGGGCGGCGGACCTGCTGGAAGGAGTCAGCACCGGGGACTGGAGTGGCCCCGGTGCTCCCGCCCGGCCCCTCAGGCGCGACGAACCCCACCCGGAGGGTGAGGCGATACGCCGATGGGCCCACGCCCACGGCATCACCGTGAACGACCGCGGACGGATCCCCTCGCACATCCGCGACGCCTACAAGGAACATGACCAGCCGTAGCCGGTACGACGCCGGTCCGCGCCCGCCCACCCGGGCCGCTCGGCCGATCGGGTAGCCGTGCCCGGGCCCGCCCGCGCCGGACCGGGTCGAATGTCAGTGCGCCTCGCCATGATGGCGGTATGAAGGACGCAGCCACCACGGCCACCCCCGCCATCCCCGCCTCCGCGCAGGCCTACGCCGACGCCGTCGCCACCGCCGTCCGGGCCGCCGCGGCGTACTACGGTGACGGCTCCACCCCGCTCGGGGACGACGAGTACGACGCCCTGGTCCGGGGGATCGAGGCCTACGAGCGGGAGCACCCCGAGCAGGTGCTGCCCGAGTCGCCCACCGGCAAGGTGGCCGGCGGCGCGGTCGTCGGCGACGTCCCGCACAGCACGCCGATGCTCTCGCTCGACAACGTCTTCTCCGCCGAGGAGCTGGAGTCCTGGGCCGCCGGGCTGGAGCGCCGGCTCGGCAGACCGGTCGCGGCCTGGTGCGTCGAGCCCAAGCTGGACGGCCTCGCCGTGGCCGCCCGCTACCGGGCCGGTCGGCTGCACCAGGTGCTCACCCGGGGCGACGGCCTGGCCGGGGAGGACATCACCCACGCCGCCGACGCCGTGCTCGGCCTGCCCGCCCGGCTCAGCGAGCCGCTCGACCTGGAACTGCGCGGCGAGGTGCTGCTCACCCACGAACAGTTCGAACAGGCCAACGCCCAGCGCACCGCCCACGGCGCCATCCCCTTCGCCCACCCGCGCAGCGGCGCCGCCGGCACCCTGCGGGCCAAGGACCGCCCGTACCGGGTCGAGCTCACCTTCTTCGGCTACGACGCCCACGGCCTGCCCGGCCTCGACCACGTCGCGCTGCTCGCCCGCCTCGCCGAGCTCGGCGCCAACACCGCCGCCACGACCGCGGCCGCTCCCCTCCGCTGCGCCACGCTCGCCGAGGCCGAGCAGCGGATCGAGGAGATCGCCGCGCTGCGTGCCGCGCTGCCCTTCGGCATCGACGGCGTCGTGGTCAAGGCGGACGCGGTCGCCGACCAGGAGGAGGCCGGCTCCGGCTCCCGCGCGCCGCGCTGGGCGGTCGCCCGTAAGCTCCAGGCCCAGCACAAGGTCACCCGGCTGCTCGCCGTGGAGTGGAACGTCGGCCGCACCGGGATCATCGCGCCCCGCGCGGTGCTCGAGCCGGTGGTGATCGACGGCGTCACCGTCACCTACGCGACCCTGCACAACCCCGCCGACATCGAGCGGCGCGGGCTGATGCTCGGCGACCAGGTGTTCGTCTACCGCGCCGGTGACGTCATCCCGCGGGTCGAGGCTCCGCTGGTGGACGAGCGCACCGGCGCCGAGCAGCCGATCGCCTTCCCCGAGGTCTGCCCGCGCTGCGGCGACGCCATCGACCGCTCGGAGCAGCGCTGGCGCTGCGTGCGCGGCCGCGGCTGCCAGGCCGTCGCCTCGGTGATCTACGCGGCCGGGCGCGACCAGCTCGACATCGAGGGCCTCGGTGGCACCCGGGCCGTCCAGCTGGTCGAATCCGGGCTGGTCGCCGACCTCGCCGACCTCTTCACCCTGACCAAGGAACAACTGCTCACGCTGGAGCGGATGGGCGACACCAGTGCGGACAAGCTGCTCGCCGCCATCGAGACCGCCCGCACCCGTCCGCTGAACCGGGTGTTCTGCGCCCTCGGCATCCGGGGCACCGGGCGGACGATGTCGCGCCGGATCGCCGCGCACTTCGGCAGCATGGCCGCGATCCGGGCCGCCGACGCGGAGGCGCTGGCGGGCGTGGACGGTATCGGGGTCGAGAAGGCGGCCGTGATCGTCGCCGAACTCGCCGACGTGGCAGTGCTGTTGGACCGACTGGCGGAGCAGGGGGTGGGGACGGCGGTCACCGAGCCGCTGGTCGCGGTCGCGGCCGCAGCCGCTCCCGGCACTGGGGCCGAGGGCGGGGCGGGCGAAGGCGCTGCGGGCGAGGGCGCGGCGGTGGCCGGTCCGTTGGCCGGGCAGAGCGTCGTGGTGACCGGGAGCATGACCGGCGTCCTGGCCGAGCTCTCTCGCAACGCGATGAACGAGCTGATCGAGCGGGCGGGCGGCAAGGCCTCCTCGTCGGTGTCCAAGCGCACCACCCTGTTGGTCGCGGGCGAGAAGGCGGGCTCCAAGCGGGCCAAGGCGGAGGAGCTCGGGGTGCCGGTCACCACCCCGGAGGAGTTCGCCGTCCTGGTCGCCGACTTCCTCGGCTGACCGGGAGCCTGGCCGCACCGCCGCTCGCGCGGCTCAGTGGCCGGTCGGCGGGCCCGGTCGGTGCGGTAGGGTGGCCGACGCTGTACACGACGAACACGACCGCGAGCCAGGGAGGTGAGACCCATTACCGGTATGTCCGAGCGGGTGCTCCCGGAGCGCGACCGTGCGGGCGCATCGCGCGCGTAGCGCGGGCGCACCGACGCGGCGTCGGCCCTGGCGGGAGCCCTGACGGAGTCCTCCGTTCTCCTCCCATCCTGCCCTAGGGGTCCCTTTGTCGGTCTTCTCCTCCGCCGCTCTCCGTTCCTCCGTCGTCTCCCGACTGCGCGCCGCCGGCTGCGTGTTCGCCGAGGACGAGGCCCGGATCCTGCTCACCGCTGCCGCCTCACCCGCCGAACTGGCCGCCATGGTCCGGGCCCGTGCCCAGGGCCGACCGCTCGAACACGTCGTTGGCTGGGCCGAGTTCGCGGGTCTGCGGATCGCCGTCGACCCCGGCGTGTTCGTCCCGCGCCGACGCAGCGAGTTCCTGGTCGCCGAGGCTGCCCGACTCGCCGGCCCCGGCGCCGTGGTGGTCGACCTGTGCTGCGGCAGCGGTGCCCTCGGCGCCGCCGTGGCGGCACAGGTCGACCACCCGGTCGAGCTGTACGCCGCCGACCTCGACCCCGCCGCCGTCCGCTGCGCCCGGCGCAACCTGGCCGGGACGGGCGCGCGAGTCTATGAGGGCGACCTCTTCGCGCCCCTGCCCGAGGCGCTGCGCGGGCGGGTGGAGGTGCTGATCGCCAACGTCCCGTACGTACCGACCGCAGACGTCGAGCTGTTGCCGCCCGAGGCGCGACTGCACGAGGCCCGGCCAGCGCTGGACGGCGGTGCGGACGGACTGGACGTGCTGCGCCGGGTGGCCGTGGCGGCGCCCGGGTGGCTGGCGGTGGGCGGGGCGCTGCTGTTCGAGACCAGCGAGCGGCAGGCGGCCGGTGCGCTGGAGGTGGCCCGGGCGGCGGGGCTGGCGGCGCAGGTGAGCCGCGAGGAGGAGCTGGACGCCACGGTCGTCACGGCGACCCGGGACTGACCCGTCGTCCGTGGGTGGTCGTCCGCTTGCGGTCAACGGCCCGGCCACCGTTCCCCCGTGACGGTGGCCGGGCCGGGCCGGCGATTGGTCGGTCGGTCGGTTGCCGGTCGCCCGGTCAGATCCGGGCGCCGTACACGTGGTCGACCGGGATCGTGAGCAGCACCCGCCTGTCGGCGACCATGACCTCGCGGTAGTCCGCCCAGTCGGGGTGTTCGCCGGCCGCCCGGCGGTAGTAGTCGACCAGGGCCTCGACCTCGGGACCGTCGGGGTCGAGGCCCGGTCCGGTGAGGGTGGCGGTGCCCTCGGCGGTGGCCCAGGAGCGTCCGTCCGGCGCGGTCACCTCCAGGCTGACCCGCGGGTCCCGGCGCAGGTTCGCGGTCTTCGCGAGCCCCTCCCGGGTGGAGATCAGGATGACGTTCGCCTCGCGGTCGTAGTACGGCAGCACCGGCGAGAGCTGGGGCCGGCCGTCGGCCTTGATGGTGGCGAGGATGCCGAGGCGGCTCTGTGCGAGGAGGTCGTAGGGGTCGTACGGGTGGCGGGTGGTGGCGGTCATGGCAGCATCATCGGGCTTCACACCGGTGTGAAGGTCAAGCCCGGCAGGCGTGTTGTGCCGCTGGCGCCTGGTTGGCCCCGAAAGATGAGGATCTGCGGAATCGCCGGTCGCCGCCGCCGTACCGGGGCTAGGGTCATGAGCCGACGCTGCGTGACGATCCGTCACCGAGTGCTGATCCGAACCGAGGGAGCACGTGCGATGGCTGCCGACTACCGGCCCAGGGAAGTGCTGGAGTTCTCCGACGACCTGCACCACCAGGACGTCACCCCGTTGCAGGCCTTCCTGTCCGCCCGTCTCGGCGAGGTGGTCGAGGCCCAGCCCGAGGGCAGCACCGCCCGCTTCGCGGCCGAGCGCCTCGCCTACGTCACCCTCCACGACTGCATCCACCTCGGCGACCTCCTCGTCGCCTGGCGCGAGGTGGTGCTCGCGGACCGGATGGATGTGCCCGGGGAGACCCAACGGCTGCGCCAGGACGTGATGTTGTGGTGGGAACGGCTGTGCGGGACGGCCGACGGTTTCCGCGACCACCCCGACCACAACCCCCGGTGGCGGGCGCTGCGGTTCCTGAACCTCGCCCATGCCGAGCTGATGGCCGGCCTGACGGACCTGTCGCGGGGCGGGTACGGGGACGGGGCGCATCCGTGAGTGCCTGAACGCCGGAGCCACCCGAGCCGCCGGAGCCGCCGGAACGCCGGAACCGCCCGAACTCCGGCCGGCGTACGGGCGCTGGCCGGGGTCGGGATGCTCAGGCGTCGGCCACACCGTTCGAGCCGGCCGCGATGACCACGGCCGTCGCGGTGGAGAGCGCGGCGGCCGTCCGTCGCACGTCCGCCTCCGTGGTGCGCCAGTTGCTGAACGCCGCGCGCAGGGCGGGCAGGCCGGCGTAGCGGGTCGGGGTGAGGAAGGCCTCCGCGGAGAGCTCGGCGGCGAGGGCGGCGAGGCGCTCCGGGGTGGGGTCCTCGGCGAGGGTGAAGCAGACGACGTTGAGGCGGACCGGCGCGAGCAGTCGCAGGCCGTCGATGGCCTCGACCGCCGCGCCGAGCGCACGGGCCCCGGCGACGTTGCGCTCCACGATCTCGCGGTGGCCGGCCCGACCGTAGGCGCGCAGGGTGAACCAGGCTGCCAGGGCGCGCAGGCGGTGCGAGTTCTCCGGGGTCAGATGCACCAGGTCGGGGTGGTCGCCGACCGGGCCGAGGTAGGCGGCGGCGTTCTGGAAGACCCGGGCCTGGAGGTCGCGGCGGCGGGTGAACTGCACGGCGCTGTCGTACGGCACGTTGAGCCACTTGTGCAGGTCCACGCAGACCGAGTCGGCGAGGTCGAGCCCGGCGACCAGCTCGGCGTGCTGGGGGGAGAGTGCGGCGAAGGCGCCGAAGGCGGCGTCCACGTGCAGCCAGAACCCGTACCGCTCGCGGAGGGCGGCGATCGCCTGCAGGTCGTCGAAGTCGACGGTGTTCACGGTGCCCGCGTTGGCGACCACGACGCACGGGCCGTCGGCCTCGGCGAGGGCCCGCTCCAGGGCGACCACGTCCACGGCCTCCCGGCCGGCCAGGGTGGGGACGGTGGTCAGCGCGGTGCGGCCGAGTCCCAGGACGGACAGCGCCTTGGCCACGCTGGAGTGCGCGCTGCCCGACAGCACCCGGACCCGGCCCAGCGCGGCGACCCCGTCCTCGGCCACGTCGACCCCGAGGCGTTCGCCCAGCCACTCGCGGGCGATCGCCAGGCCGACGGTGTTGGACTGGGTGGCGCCGCTGACGAAGGTGCCGCTGTGCGCGGGGGAGAGCCCGAACAGCTCGCGCAGCCAGCCGACGGTCTCCCGCTCCAGGTCCTGACCGGCCGGGTCGAGCGAGGAGTTGGAGTTCTGGTCGGCGGTGGCGGTCAGCCAGTCGCCCACCAGCGCGGCCGGGGTTGCCCCGCCCGTCACGAACCCGAAGTAGCGCGGCCCGGCGCCGGCCGACAGCCGTGGTTCCCAGCGCTCGCCGAACTCGGCCAGGGCCGCCCGCAGTCCGTCGGCGTCCTCGCGCAGCGGCATCGACGGCGTCGGTCGGCCGGCCTCCTTCGGGATGACCGGCCGGTCGTCGAGCCCGCCGAGGAAGTCGACGGCCCGCTGCCGGGCCTCCTCCAGCAGGGCGGGCAACTGGTCGAGGTCGGCGGCGAGTTCGCGGTGCATGGGTTCTCCGTTGATCGGTGGCCAGGCCGACGCTAGCGGAGGACGGAGCGGGCGTCGCGGGCCAATTCACTGCCGGTGGCCCTGGCGGTCGCGGTGTGGAACTGCCGGGCCGGTCGTGGGGCGGAACTACCCGGGCGGTCGCGGGGCAACCCGGGGCGGCTGAAAGCCCAGCGGAGCGGCACTGAATGCGGTCGGGTGCGTCACCGGGTCTCGGCGGGGGGAAACTCCGCTTCAAGTACCTTGAAGAAGGCGGCGAGCGGGTTGACCCAGTCGCCGTTCACGTTGCAGACGACCAGGTGCTTGCCGTCGCGGGTGCCCATCACGTACGTCCAGGAGCCGTTGAGTGCGCCGCCGCCGCCGAAGACGGTGACGCCGTTGGGCAGGGTCTGCTCGAAGGTGCCCATGCCGTACCGGGTGTTGGGGATCCAGCCCGACCCTTCGGTCGAGACGGTGGCCCACATCTCGGCCTGCAGGGCGGGCGAGAAGAGTTCCCCGCCGAGCAGGGCGCCGAAGAAGCGGCCGAGGTCGCCGGTGGTGGAGACGATGCCGCCGGCGGCCCAGCCCAGCGACGTGTCCCATTCGGTCACGTCGTACACCTTGGCGTCGGGGTCGCCGACCGGCAGCTTCGTGTACATCCGGGGGTGCGGCCCGCTGATGGTCGTCTCGGTGCCGGGGAGGTAGGTGCCCGTCAAGCCGAGCGGGTGGAGGATCAGCCGGGAGAGTTCCTCGGCGAAGCTGCGGCCGCTGGCCCGCTCGATGATCAGGCCGAGGAGCATGTAGTTGGCGTTGGAGTATCGGAAGGCGGTGCCCGGCGCGAAGTAGGGCGGGTACTTCATGGCGAGCTGGATGAGCTGTTCGGGGGTCCACTTGTCGAAGCGGTGGGTGAGGTACCCGGTGGTGATGTAGCGGTTCATCATGTCCGGGTCGTCGAAGGCGTAGTTGACGAGGCCGCTGGTCTGGTGCAGCAGGTGCCTCACGGTGATGGCGCTGCCGTCGTTTCCGTTTCCCTGGACCAGGCCGGGCAGCCACTGTTCCACGGTGTCGTCCAGGCGCAGCCGGTGTTCGTCCACGAGCTTGAAGGCCACGGTGGCGGTGAACGCCTTGGTGAGGCTGCCGATGTAGAACTGCTCGCCCCGGGTGCGTGCGCGCCCGGTCTCGATGTCGGCCACCCCGGCGGTGCCGAACCAGCTTCGGTCGCCGTCGCGGACCTCGGCAACGATGCCGGGCAGGCCCTCGGCGACGGCCTGCTCAAGAGCGTCCTGGATCTTGTTCATGACGTCGTTCCTCTCGGTTTGCGGGGCGGTGTCGGCCGCGCCGCGATCGGGTTTCGGTACGCGTCAAAAGCTATGGTGCGTTCGATATTCGGTCAATCAAAACATCGATCAGATTCCACATTTGTGCAGGTGGAGAGCGTGCAATTGGTGCAATGGTCTTGATGTCGAATGCACCGAGCCCTCTCGCTTGTTGCAATGAGATGGGGATGAACGCACACTGATCGGCGACGTGACCGAGAGGGACCGAGACGGGGAGAACGCCGATGCCAGGAGGCAGGCTCAGCCACCAGGAACGCCGGACCATCGCGGAGGGACTGGCCGAAGGGCTCGCCTACGGCGAGATCGCCAGAGGCCTGGACCGGCCGACCTCGACCGTCACCAGGGAGATCAACCGCAACGGCGGACCCGCCGGCTACCGGGCGGACCAGGCACACCGGGCCACCGAGCGGCGCGCCCGCCGCCGCAGAACCGCCCCGGCACAGACGCCGCCGGTCGAAACCGACGCCCACGGACGCGACCAGGAGACGGTGCACGACTTCGAGGAACAGTTCACCGCACTGCTCGTCCAGACGGGACTGCCGAAGACGGCGGCCAGAGTGCTGGGTTGCCTGTACGCCGCTGACACCGGCAGCCGCACCGCGGCAGAACTGGTACAGCGTCTCCAGGTCAGCCCTGCAACGATCTCCCTGGCCGTGCACTACCTGGAGGAGCAGGAACTCATCCGGCGCGAACGCGACCCAGGAAAGCGCCACCAGCGCTACGTCATCGACGACGACGTCTGGTTCCGGGCCATGCTCGCCAGCGCCAACGCCAACGCGCTGCTCGCCGAGGCCGCCCACCAGGGCGCCCGGACACTCGGCGCCACCACACCCGCCGGTATGAGACTCGCCGAGATGGGCCGGTTCCTCACCCATGTCGGCCAGGACCTGGTCACATCGGCCGAGCACTGGCGAGAGGCGTTCTCGGCCGGGCCGGCCTCTGGAGCCGCAGACCATCTGCGGTGAGCAGCCCCACCGCCTGGCCTGGGCACCCCGAGTTCCGCATGGTCAACTGACCTACGGTGAAGGTGAGTTGCGGGTCAGGGGCGGAGCCGGGGCCGGGGTTGGTGAGGGCGGGCCCGCAGGGGCGGTTCACCGCGACAAACCAGTGGTGCTCGCACCGGGCCGGAGGCATGCTGGGCGGGCACGTCGACGAACGGGGAACGGACATGGGCGGGCCGGCGGCCGGGTTGTGGCTGACGGAGCGGCGCAGCGCCGTCGAGGCGGTGCCCTGGCTGGCCGAGTTCTGCGAGATCCGTGCGGAGGGGGACGACTCGGTCGAGTTCGCCCTCCGGGACCCAGCGGTGCTCGGACTCCCCGGCCTCGACGTCTCCTCGCTCTGCCCCTTCCAGCTCGGCCCGGAACCCCTGGACGACGACGAGTACTTCGGATTCCCTGGGCTCGACCACCCGCCGGTGACCGCGCTGTACGTGGTCGCCTACTGCTCGGGGCGGGAGAACCACCTGGCCCTCGGGTACCTGGTGCGGTTCCTGGCCGAACGCTTCGACGCGTTGATCGACTTCAACGGCCTGCTCGGCTACTGCCGGCCCTTCACCGGGCTCTCCGCCGAGGAGGAGGAGGCGGCCGGCCTGGCCGAGGCCCGCGCCTTCGTGTCCACGCTGCCGGGCCGGATCTGGCAGCTGCCGTACGCGACCTCCGACGGCGGCCGCTGGCACGGCCATATCGGCGACGTCGAGTTCCTGACCGCCTGGCTCGCGCACCCCGAGTTCCGCATGGTCAAGTGACCACTGGCCGGGCCCAGTTGACGGCCACGGGGCAAACCGTGGTGCCGGGCGCTACCGGCGGGGCAGTTCGGCCTGGCGGACGGGGCGGGAGGTGAGGGCGTGGAGTGCGCCCAGGGAGGAGAGGGTGCCGCAGGCGAGGAAGACCGGGGCTGCGCCCCAGGTGCCGATGGCGGCGCCGACCAGGGGGTAGCTGAGCGGGGCGAGGCCGACCATGGTGAGCATGACGACGGAGGTGACCCGGCCGAGGTAGGCGGGGTCGGCGGTGGTCTGGACGAGGGCACCGTCCAGGGTGCCGAAGACGCCCGCGTTCAGGCCGACCAGCGCGGCGAGCACCGCGGCGGACCACAGGGTGGGGGCCAGGCCCATGGCGGCTGCTCCGATGCTGCCCAGCAGCAGGGTGACGGCCATGGTGAGCCCGGCGCGGGGCAGTCGGCCGACGACGGCGAGCAGGGTGGCGCCGACGGTGGCGCCCGCGCCGAAGCAGGCGACGATCAGGCCGTAGCCGGACGGGCCCCAGCCGCGTTCGGCGTTGAGGAGGACCATGCCGACGTTCAGGGTGCCGGTCAGGCCGAGCTCGCAGACGGCCCCGACGAGGACCAGCGGGCCGAGCAGGCGGTGGCGGCGGATGTAGCGCAGCCCGTCGGCGAGGTCCGCGCGGGCGGAGGTGCGGTCGGTCGAGCTGGTGGGGGTGGTGTCGCCCGGGGACGGGTCGAGGGGGCGGATGCGGACCGAGAGCAGGAGGGGCAGTGAGAGGGCGAACAGGGTGCCCGCGACGGTGAAGGCGGTCGCCGGGCCGCCGAGGCCCATGGCCAGGCCGCCGATCGGCGGGCCGGCGATCTGGCCCAGGCGCATCGCGAGCGAACGCAGTCCGGTGACCCGGGCCAGCTGGTCCGGGCCGGTGATCCGGGGCGGCAGGGCGCCGACGGCGGGTACGAACAGGGCGTCCACGGCGCCGAACACCAGCGCCACCGCGACCAGCAGCCAGAGGGCGGGCGTGGTCAGGGCGATGGCGGCCGCGACCGAGAGGATGAGCAGGCAGCGCAGGGCGTCGCTGCCGAGAATCACCCGGCGGGGATCGAACCGGTCGGCGACCACTCCGCCGCCGAGCATCAGCACCGCCCGGGGCAGCGCCCCCGCGGCCATCACCAGGCCGACCTCGGCGGGCCCGGCGGCCCGTTGGGCGGACCAGCCGAGGGCGAGGAAGTAGACGCTGTCGCCCACCAGGGAGGCGGTGTAGGCGGTGAGCCAGCGCAGGACGTTGGGGTCCCGGTGGGCGGGCGCGTTGCCGGGGGCGGCGGCGGGGCGTATCGGAGGGGTCGTCTCCAGCGTGGCCATGGCGGGGCTCCGAGGGGTCGGGGCGGGCGTGGGTGGCGGTGTCAGGGGCGGAACGGGAAGCCGTACACGTGGACGGACACGTGTTCGCGCCCCTCGGTGGCGCCGGCCGCGCGTGCGGCCTTGCCGCGCTCCCGCCAGCGCCGGTTGAGCTCCTGCAACTCGCCGCCCAGCTCGGCGAGTTCGGCGGCCGTGAGGTCGAGCAGCCACTCGGCGGTGAACGCGGCGTCCGTCCACTCCGAGCCCCAGGCGGAGCTCTGGTCCAGGTAGTTGCGGTACTGGGCGGCCCGGCTGTCGACCAGGCTGCGGCTGACGGCGCCGACGGCGGCCGCGCCCTCGGGGGTGCCGGAGAGGTCCGACTCGCGGAAGCTCCAGCCCTCCTCGGAGGAGACCTGCCACCAGCGCTCGCGCCCGTCGCCGCTCTGCGTGGCCGCCTCGGTGACGAAGCCGTGCTCGGCGAGTTTGCGCAGGTGGTAGCTGACCAGGGATGGCGCCTGGTCGACCTGTTCGCCGAGCTGGGAGGCGGTGGCGGTGCCGGCGAGGTAGAGCAGGCGGTAGAGCTGCATGCGCAGTGGGTTGGTGAACGCCTTGAGGCGGGAGAGGTCGGTGATCCACTCGGACGGGGGTTGCTGCTGTGGCTTCTGAGGGTGCTGTGGCTGCTGGGGTTCGGTCGGCTCGGGCATGCCTTCACCGTAGATCCGAAAGGAATGTTGCGCAATGAAAACTGCGCAACGAATATTTCCGATCTTTCCGGAGCGGAGCCTTCTAGGATCTTGGTCATGGCGACGAGACTCGTGCAGATCAACATGAAGGCCCGGGACGATGCGGCGCTCGGCCGGTTCTGGGCGGAGGCGCTCGGCTGGGGCATCGACCACGAGGCGCCCGGGGTGACCAACCTCGAACCCGTGGGCTTCGCCTATCCCGACCCGGCGGCGGTCTGCATCGACCTGGTCGTCAGCGAGGAGCCCAAGACTGTGAAGAACCGGGTCCACCTCGACCTGGCCACCACCTCGGCCGCCCACCAGGCGGAGCTGGTGGCGCGCCTGACGGACCTCGGCGCCACGCTCGCCGACGTGGGGCAGGGTGACGTCCCCTGGACGGTCATGGCCGACCCTGAGGGTAACGAGTTCTGCGTCCTGGAACCCCGTGAGGTGTACCGGGACACCGGGCCGATCGCCGCGGTGGTGGTCGACTGCGCCGACCCGCGAGGAATGGCCGGGTTCTGGGGTGAGGCGATGGACTGGACGGTGCACGAGGTCACCGACGGTTTCGCGTCGATGCGCTCCGCCCGGGGCGTCGGCCCCTACCTGGAGTTCATCCGGACGTCCGATGCCAAGAGCGGGTGGAACCGCGTCCACCTCGACGTCAGCCCCTACCGCGGTGACGACCCGGCGGCGGAGGAGGCCCGGCTGCGCGCCCTGGGCGCCACCGACCCCGGGATCGACCAGTCCGCGATCTCCTGGACGATCCTGGTCGACCCGGAAGGCAACGAGTTCTGCCTGCTCAGTCCGCGCTGAGACGGGGCGGGGGAGCCGGTCCTGCTCGGGTCGGCGACCGGTGCGGCGTCGCCGGATGACGGGGCCGGGCGGTGGATGGTTCACTCGCGATTGGGTTGACGCGAACATGCCGTGCGTCGTTGTCGGGCCCGGATCCGCAGTGCCAGGATCGGCGCACTGTCCGTACGAACCAATGGGAGAACCCATGAGGATGCGTACCGCTCTGCCCGTCGGCCTGCTCACCGCGGTCGGCCTGTTCGCCGGCGTCAACACCGCCACGGCGGCGGGCGGCGGCTACCCCGGCTTCCAGTGCTTCAAGACCGCCGACCGCGACGTGTACTGCAGCGACGCCAAGGTCAAGAACCACGCCACGGGCGCCGCCTGGATCGCGTCCTGCCCGGCCGAGGTCGTCGCGCACATCAGCGGCAAGCCGTACATCGCGGCCTCGCGCCCCGCCTCGGCGCACAGCTGTTGATCGTCCGAGGCTGCTGACGGGCCCGCCCGGCGGACATCCGCCGGGCGGGTTCGGTGGTTCCCGGGTTCGGTGGTTCCCGTGGTCGCCGGGGTCCGGGCCCCCGGGTCAGCGGGTGAGGGTCGGGACGGCGCCGCACTCGACGTGCTCGACCCGGACGCCGGACAGCCCGCGGGACCAGGCCGCGGCCACCGCGGCGAGCTCGGCGCGGGGGAGCGGTGCGGGGCCGAGGCCGATCGGGAAGTGGGTGCGGCCGTCGCGGCTCCGGTAGGGCTGGGGCCAGGCGTGGAGCCGGGTGGCGCCGGCCTCCTCCAGGGCGGTGAGGAGGCTGCGGAGGCGGCCGCGCGCGGGGCCGGCGGACTCCTCGTCGGCGGACACCACGGCCCAGGCGGCGTGGCGACGGTGCAGCGGGGGCGGGGTGAGCAGGGCGGGCCAGGGGTCGGGATCGCTGGTGGTGAGCTCCCAGGCGCGGTAGAGCTCCTCGGTGAGCTGGTCCCGGGTGTCCGGTCCGACCTGGGTGGTGCAGCTGCGGACGGGGGCGGAGGGGGTGAGGACGGTCAGCGGGCCCAGCGGGCCCAGCAGACCCCGGGCCGGTTCGGAGCCGGACTTCCCGGTGGTGGCTTCCGCGGCGGCGGACTCCCCGGTGAGGGCGACGGGTTGGCGCCAGTCCCAGGAGGCCCAGGTTTCGGTGAAGCGCTGGAACAGGTCGTCCTCGGGAGTGTCCGGCAGGTCGAGGACGGTCCGCGCGGCGAGCACCGACCAGGCCAGCGAAGGCAGTTGACCGAACGGCGCGCCGTCCAGGCCGCGAGCCCGTGCCCAGGACTTGACCTGCCGCGCCAGCCGGACGAACCGCGGCCGTTGCCCGCCGAGCGCGGAGAGGATCGCCTCGGCGTCGGTGACCGCGCTCAGCGCGACGGCCGCCGCCTCGCCCAGCTCGGCGCGCCGGGCGACCGCCTCGGCGGGGTCGAGGGTGCCGGTGAACACCACGACGAGGTCGACGGTCAGCCTGTCCGCCTCCAGTCGCAGCCCCGGCACCCGGGCGCCGCGCACCTCGCGGAGCCGACGGGCCTGCGGCAGGGCGGCCGCCACCTGGGCCATCACCCGGGCCAGCACTCCGGGCAGGTCGGCCGGGCCGGGCAGCGCCGCCACCAGGTCCAGGTCGCCGCCGTCCAGCTGACAGCCGAGCCGCCGCGAGCCGACCTGGTGGACCACCCCCTCGGGCAGCGCGGCGGCCAGTCGGCGGGTCAACTCGTCCGCGACGGCGGTGCGTTGCGGGGACTCGGGGTGGAGCGACACCGTCGGCTCCGCCGGCAGCACCCGTACCTCGCCCGTCCCCAGCGAGACCACCGCGCGCGGGCGCATCGGCTCCTCTCCCCGGCGGGACAGCACGACCAGCTCGCCCACCCGGGCGTCCGTCCCGCGCAACCGGGCTGCGCAGTCGGCGGCCACCCGCTGGGGGTCGTCGCTGCGCCCGAGGCTCAGGTGCGGGGTGTAACCCTCGGCGCGGCCCCGGCAGCGGGGGAAGCGGCGTTGCAGGGCGTGCCGCAGCGCTGCCCAGGGTTCGGCCGCAGTGGCGGCCGGGTCCAGCCAGATCGTCGCGTCCTCGCGGTGGCCGAAGGTGTGCACGCCCTCCAGCCGGGCGGCGAACGGGGCCACCTCGGCGGCGGCCGCGCCGAGCAGCGGCAGCGCGCGGTCGAACTCGGACTCCGGTACGAAGCCGAACAGCAGGTTGACGTGCGGGGGCCAGCGGCGCAGCTGCGGGTCGTACGCGGCGCGCAGCTCCTGGATGGGTGGCCACAGCTCCTCGGGTGGCAGCCAGGCGACGGCCGTCCGGACGGTGGGCGCGGCGTCGAGGGAGTCCGGGGAGGCGGCACCGCCGGGGGAGTCCGGGGAGGCGGCACCGTCGAGGGCGAGGTCGACGGCCACGCCGTAGTGGTCGGAGGGGTGGAGACCGTCGGCGGTGGGCCGGTCGCCGAGCAGGGTGGCGGCGGTGGCGCGGGCCCGGTCGGCGCGGTACAGGACGCGGTCGATCCGGCCCGGGTGGCCGGTGAGGGAGGAGACGGCGGCGAGCGGGTTGACCGTCGGGTCGAAGGTGGGGGTGTCGTCGCCCGGGCCGTGCACCTGGGCCCAGGCGTCCCGGAGGCCGAGTGCGGCGGCCGGGCCGGCCGGGCCGGAGCGGGCGTCGTTGAAGTCGCCGAGCAGCAGCAGTTCGCCCTCGACACCGGCCAGGCCCTCGGCCAGCCGGGCGAGTTCGGCCTGGCGGCGGGCGGGGCCGTCCGTCGAGTGGTCACTGCTGAGGTGGACGGCGGCGACGGTCAGCGGCGCGTCGGCGGTGCGGACGGTGACGGCCGTGACGGCCTTGTGCGAGCCCAGCGCGTGCCGGCCGGCCTCCAGGACGGGGAGACGGCTGAGCACCAGCAGGCCGTACTCGGGCACGTCGCGACCGGACGGATCGGAGCCGAGGACGTAGCGCTCGCGGACCCAGGGCTCGGCCAGCAGCTGGACGACCAGGGCGGGCTCGACCTCCTGGAGCGCGATGACGTCGGCGTCGGTGGCGGCCAGTTCGGCGAGCAGCAGCGGTCGGCGGCGGGCGGTGGCGATCCGGTCAGCGTCGTAGCGGTCCCACAGGGTGTTCCAGGTGACCACGCGCAGGGTGCGGGTGGTGGAGGTGATGCCGGCGGTGGAGGTGGTGGCGGTGGTGGCGGTGCCGGCTCCGCCCGGGGTGCCCGCTGCGGTGTGGTGGGGCTGCCAGCCGCCGTCCGGCCGCCAGGCGTACGGGGTGGTGGCGGTGAAGAAGGGCGCGGGCAGGTGGCGCGGTTCGGCGCGGTGGCCGGCCTCGGTGGTGTCGAGGACGTCCACGCCGGTGGCGCGGTCCCACACCACGACGCCGTCGGCCTCGACCTGGTGCACCCGGTGCCAGGGGATCTCGCCAGAGGCCAGGAAGGCCTCCAGCGGGACGCGCTCGGTGCGGTCGTCGCGCTGGCGCACGCCCAGGGTGAACCGGGCCGGGTCGAAGCGGGAGTCCCAGCGGATCCGCTGGCAGACCTGTTCGATGGGGCGCATCAGTCCTCCTCGGAGTCGAGCGTGCCCGCCGTGTCCTCCACGGTGCCACCGGGACCTAGGTACCACGTGCGGTGCGCCTGCCCGGGGTAGGGCGGGTTGAAGCGGTGCAGTTGGGCGGAGAGCACCTCGGGCGGCACCGGGTGCGGGCGTACGGCGTTGCGGCGCAGCAGCTCCTGCTCGCCGACCAGCAGCACCACCTGGGTGAGCAGGGCGTCGCGGCGCCGGGCGGTGCCGTGGACGTGGGAGCGCTGCTCGCGGTTGAGCGAGGTGGCATCCCAGACCACGGTGGCGGCCCGGTCGGCCAGGGCGGAGTCCAACCGTGCCAGCGCGGTGCGCAGCACCTCGGGGTTGTTGCGCTGGTCGGCCCGCGAGCTGCGGGCGGCGCGCAGGTCGTCCAGGCTGATCCGGGCCGAGACGCCGGGCAGGGCGGCCGCGAAGGTGCTCTTTCCGCTGCCGGACGGGCCGCTCAGGTGGACCAGCCGGGGGAAGCGGCCGTCGCGCCAGCGCCAGGTGGCGGCCACCGCCTCCTCGACGGTGCTGATCCGGCCGAGCGCGTAGGCCTCGCGGGCCTGCGCCCAGCAGCGGTCGGCGGCGTCGCGGCCGCCCGGGCCGTCGGGACCATCGGCGGCGAGGTCGGCGAGGGCCTCGCGCAGGCCGGTGCGCAGCCAGGCCAGCGGGTCGGGGTCGAGCAGTCCGGCGTCCTCGGCGTGCAGGGCCGACCAGGCGACCTGCTCGCGCTCGGCGGGCCCGGGGGCGGCGGCCGCGGCCACCGCGTGCAGCACGCCGAGGTCGGCGGCGCTCGCGAGTCGGACCAGCCCGGCGCGGCGTTCGGCGTCCGGATACGGCTGTTGGAGGCCGGGGTGCAGCCCGACCAGGTCGGCGACCCGGCGGGCCAGGCGCAGGCCGAGGCGGTCGGCGAGCCGGGGCGCGAGCGACTCCCGGCGGGCGGAGCGCAGCGCGGTGGCCAGCACGCCGGCCAGTCGGGCGTCGCCGGTGCGGCCGAGCTCGTCGAGGCGGACGGAGACGTCGGCCAGCTCCTCCGACCGGTGGTCGGGGCCGGGCGGGGTGCCGGGGGCGGCCGGGGCTCCGGGTGCGGGCGCAGCGGTGAGTTCGGGCGCAGCGTTGAGGTTGGGCAGGTCCAAGGCCTCGGCCAGCAGCGGGAGTTCGGGCAGTCGGCCGGACCGGATGTCCCAGAACGGGGCGTCGGGGCCGAGGCCGTTCTCCACCACGGCGGCGTGCATCCAGTGGGTGTCGGTCCGTACGTGCTGCGGTCGGACCCACTTGGCGACCCGCGCGCCGAACTCGCCCCGGGGGAAGCCCCGGACGGTCCGGACCACGTAGCCCTCCTGGCGGTCGAGGTCCAGCCGCAGGGTGCGTAGGGCCCGTTCGTCGAAGCGGCCGCGCCAGAGCACCCGGGGGGTGGGGATGCCGAGGCGGCGCAGGAAGCGCACGGTGGCGTCCCAGTCGAGGCACTCGTCCCGGTCCGTCCAGACCGAGAAGCCGTAGAACCAGCTGTCCAGGTCGGTGTACGGGATGGAGTGCCGGGCGAACAGGTTCTCGCCGCAGATCCGCCAGCCGTCCGGGATGCGGGCGCCGACCCGGTTCTGCAGGCCCTTGACCCAGGCACGGGAGGGGTGGTGGGCGGAGTCCAGCGAGCGGGCGTGCAGGCCGTCGGGGTAGAGGGTGGTGTTCTCGCCGTCCAGCTTCTCGGTGACCACGATCTCCGCCCCGGCCAGGCCGGAGAGGTCCCCGGTCCGTACGTCGTCCGCCGCAGCCCCCGGTGACCAGGGGAGATGCGGCGTCCGGGGGTAGTGCACACGCATGCTGGGCTCCCTGAACGTCCTTGATCCGGCGGCAACTGTAGGAGCCGCCGGGACGGGCGGGCCACCGATTAACACCACTGGTGGGGGCTCTGACGGGGCTGCCGCTGGGGGGGGGGGGGGGGGGGGGGGGGGGGGGGGGGGGGGGGGGGGTGGGTCGGGGGTGGTTGGGGGGTCGGCGATTTGTTTCCCCCCTCAGGGGGGCGTCCAGTCGGCAGACTTCCCC